>CAMVRW010000277.1 GCA_947169985.1 uncultured Butyrivibrio sp.
AACGGCCTTTACAACTACAGCCTGCTCTTTACCATCTCTTACAGCGAGTCCGGCTGAGTCATATCCTCTGTACTCAAGTTTTGCAAGTCCGTCAAGCAGTATGGGACCAGCCTGTCTGTGTCCTATATAACCTACTATTCCACACATATGTCTTTTTCTCCATTTATGAATCTAAAATATTTACTCAAGATGTCCCTTTGCACGGATAACATCAATTACCTGATCAACATACTTCTCGCAGATATCATCAGTTTCAGCTTCTACCATTACACGGATAAGTGGCTCCGTACCTGACTCTCTTACGAGGATACGTCCTGTATCTCCAAGAGCCTTTGCCACCTCTTCAACAGCCTTCTGAACATCAGGATCGTTCTGTGCTTCAGGCTTGCTCTTTACTCTGACGTTCTTAAGAACCTGAGGATAGAATACAACAGGCGCAGCAAGCTCGCTCATAGGCTTCTCTTTTGCAAGCATTACTTCCATCAGCATAAGGCTGGTAAGGATTCCGTCACCGGTTGTAGCATACTTGGTGAAGATGATGTGTCCGGATTGTTCTCCGCCCACACGATGGCCATAAGTTACCATGTTCTCGTACACGTACTTATCACCAACAGCAGTCTTCTCGTATTCGATACCAACTTTATCAAGAGCCTTGTAAAGGCCGAAGTTACTCATTACGGTTGTAACAACCTTGTTATTGCTAAGGGCGCCGATTTCCTTAAGGTAACGTCCGCAGATGTAGATGATATGATCACCTGTAAGGACCTTTCCGTTCTCATCAACAGCAAGGCATCTGTCAGCATCACCATCATAGGCAAAACCAACATCAAGGCCTTTCTCAACTACAAACTTCTGCAGATGCTCAATGTGTGTGGATCCGCAGTCTGTATTGATGTTAAGGCCATCAGGATTGTTGTTGATAACGTAAGTCTTTGCACCAAGAGCATCAAACACAGCCTTTGCGATCTGCCATGAAGCACCATTAGCGCAGTCAAGACCGATCTTTTTATCCTTAAAGCTGGACTTGGAGTTTGAAATAAGGTAACCCACGTAGCGATTTCTTCCTGCCACGTAGTCAACTGTTCTACCAATCTCAGCTCTTTCTGCTACAGGTATCTCAATCTTGCCGTCAATGTAATCCTCAACTCTGAGGATTGTCTCCTCATCCATCTTCTCGCCATTGCCGTTAAAGAGCTTTATGCCGTTATCATAGAATGGATTGTGAGATGCAGAGATCATGATTCCGCAGTCAAAATCATCAACTCTTGTGATATATGCAACTGAAGGAGTAGTTGTAACGTGCATGATATATGCATCAGCTCCGCTGGCCATAAGACCTGTGCAGAGAGCATACTCAAACATGTAGCTGCTTCTTCTTGTGTCTTTTCCTATAACTACCTTAGCCTTCTTGCCATGGTTTACACCATAGTACCAGCCAAGATACCTTCCTATCTGAACTGCATGCTCAAAGGACAGATTTTTGTTAGCCTCTCCCCTGAATCCGTCTGTTCCGAAATACTTGCCCATTTATCTCTCCTCCTTGTGGATGATCTCTCCATTGTTCTTATATATTGAATTCTCAGGAACGACACCCCTTACGCAGGATGTAGGATAAACATTGGAATTACGGCCAATAACGGTACCCGGATTGCAAACGCTGTTACAGCCAACCTCAACATGATCTCCAAGCATTGCACCAAACTTCTTTATGCCGGTCTCAATATTTTCAGTTCCATTGTGGACAACTACAAGCTTCTTATCACTCTTTACATTAGAAGTAATGGAGCCTGCTCCCATGTGTGAGTAGTAGCCAAGAATACTGTCTCCAACATAGTTATAATGAGGAGTCTGAACATGATCGAACAAAATAACATTCTTAAGCTCAACGCTGTTACCTACTACACAGTCTGCACCAACAAGAGCGCTGCCACGGATAAATGCCCCATGACGAACCTCAGTATTTGGTCCAATGATACAAGGGCTTCCAAGATATGCGCTCTCAAAAACATTAGCGCTCTTATGAACCCAGACATTCTCCTTAACTTCTGTATAATCATCCCCAAGCTTTGGTCCCAGCTCCAGGATAAGATCTTTGATTCCCTTTAATGCTTCCCAAGGGTACGTAAACTGCCTAAGATAATCCCCGGCAAGAGTGTGATCCAGATCATAAAGATCAGTTATTGTATACATTTAATAAAAAGCCTCTCTTTCTATTATGCAAGATACCCTATCTTACATCTGAAGAACATTATATGTTTTCATCCCCTCTTAGTCAACAAAATGGAATTTTTCGCCAATTTGACGCCGATTTGACATATTATTACGGCTAATGTAAAATTTTAACGCAATGAGAAAAAGAAATATTAGTATAAGTAATTTAATATTGCTATCCAGTTTCGCAGGAGTCTTTTGCATTGTAGCAGGTGTCTGCGCAGGAATAGACAGAGACAGTCAGATTGTTTCCAGCAGCTCTTTTTCCAGTCTTGAGGTCATTGATACCATGGCGTCCTCCATTGAGAGTGCCACCACAGAGGCTGTGGCTATGATCGACGAAGAGGAGGCAGATACTGTAAGTGTTTCGTCAAAAGAGAATTCGACTAATCTCGACATTCTTCACACAGTATTTACCGTGACTGAGTATGAGACTCCAGTAACAATGTACACCAGCGATACTGTCAATGTCAGATCCGGAGCGGGAACCGACTATGACAAGCTTGGTAAGCTCCGCTGGGGATCAGAGACACAGGTTACAGGCGAGACAGATAATGGCTGGTACGAGGTTTCCTACGACGATACCACTGCTTTTATCATGGCAGACTACATAGTATCTGAACTTCCCGGAACACCTTATGTTTTCGTGGGAGATTCAAGAACAGTACAGATGCAGATGGCTGTTGGTTCCTCAGATAAGGCCTATATCGCCAAGGTTGGCGAAGGCTACAGCTGGTTCCAGAACACCGCTCTTTCTGAGATTCCTCACTACGCCGGAAACGGCACTACAATGATCATCAACTTCGGTGTCAATGATCTTGCCAATGCCAGCAAGTATATAAAGCTCATTAACAGTAACATCGATGCCTGGACAGAAGCCGGAATCACAGTATATTATGCGGCTGTAACTCCTGTAGGAAGCAGTGCTTCTGTATCCAATGCACAGATTGAAAGCTTCAATGCTAAGATGCAGGCCGAGCTTGATCCAAGAGTTCAGTGGATTGATGGTTATTCATACCTCAGCCAGACAGGCTTTAGTTCAAACGATGGCCTTCACTACAATTCAGACACTTACAGGAATCTTTATTCCTATTACATGTCCGTTATCTCACAGGTTTAAATATCAAAGCCCTCAGATCAATTGATCCGAGGGTTTCTTTTTAGTTACAACTGAGTAAACAAATGGCGTTGACAAACCCTAGTCACCCCGCTATAATAATCTTTGCGACTGTCGAAAGACATAGCAAGCTGTTGTAGCACAGTCGGTAGTGCGTCGCATTGGTAGTGCGGAGGTCACGA
>CAMVRW010000278.1 GCA_947169985.1 uncultured Butyrivibrio sp.
GTTGTGCTCAAGATCCTTAAGCGCTTTGTATCTCTGTAAAATATTGCCCTGGTGTCCCAGTGCGTATGCATCCTCTACTACTCCGGTGTTACTCCAGTAGAGGCCAATATCAGTTCCGGTGAACGAAAGCTCTTTTCCCTCGCCCGCTGTAAGTGTTATGGGCTGCTCGCAGAGCTCATTAACATATGTAGAAACCTTTGCTTCCGCATCAGTTATACTAAGGCCTGACACATCGACAGGTCCGATATTTACTCCTTTGGCAATCTGCCTGGCGTCTGTCGCATAAACTCTGGTGCCGGGAATGGTAAGAGCCAGCAAAAGAGCTACAACAAACCCCTGAAAAAATTTTTTCATAATACTTCCTCTGTGATATTATGTAAATGTGACCGAATTTACTGAAAGGATATTATAGATGAAATTCCCCTTTTTAGCAAGTTTCATATTGTTATGTATATTCATGAACTTCAACATGCGCCGCGTTTCCAGAAAGACGGAACAGCGTGAAGAAGATTTCTGGGCAAGAGAATCCCAGGCCAATAACACCCGCAAAAAAAGCCTTGATACCTTGGACTATATCCATATCCCCTTTGACATTCTCCCCTTTGGAACCGCCGGTGATAATCCAACGCTCCAGAGCGCCGAAGACGAGCTTTTAGCCCTTAAGGATGAGAAGATTGTTAACCTCACTGGCATCTCTAACACCGACCTTAAACTGGAGTACGGAACAGCCAACATCACGGTTCTTTCCCAGTACGATCAGAACTACACCGCTCTTGTTTGCTCTCTTCAGAAGTGGGGAAAAGAGCTTTATGATGTGGGGCGCTATGAAGATGCAGCTAAAGTCTTAGAATTTGCAGTTAAGACCAGAACCGATATAACTGGAACCTACAGGCTTTTAATTGATCTATACCAGACCAAACTTGGATATAGCGAGTCCGAGATCCAGAAAAAACTTGATGGACTCGTTCCTATAGCCAAGAATCTTAACTCCTTGAGCCGGGGCACAATCCTGAAGCTTCTTGACTATAAGGAAGAGGCTGCAAATGCATAATTTCTAATAGTAATGCCGGGAGGTTGTATAAGTACACTCTCCCGGCATTTTCTTTATCCTAAGGTTTTTACAAATCTGTCAAAGGCCTCCTGGCCCTCTTTAGTTCTCTTGTAAACTCCCGCATCCTCAAGAACGTGCATAAATACAATGCCTATCTCCTTCTGGATGATCTCATGGATGTTTTCTTTATTAATGCTGTCGTATTTGGTCTTAAACTCATCCACCCAGTCTGCGTGCTTTTCAAGGACTTCATCTGCCCTAAGGTCAGCTCCTGAAAGAATAGCCTCCTCAAGTTTAGCCATCTCCTCCTTAAGTCTTGCAGGAAGTACAGCCAGGCCCATTACCTCAATAAGTCCGATGTTCTCTTTCTTGATATGATGAAGCTGGGCATGTGGATGATAAACTCCCAGCGGATGCTCATCAGTAGTGATGTTATTTCTAAGTACCAGATCAAGCTCGTAGTCTTCTCCGCGCTTTCTGGCGATAGGAGTGATGGTGTTATGAGGTGTACCGTCAGTCTCAGCAAAAATAAAGGCTGCCTCATCTGTATATCCTCTCCACTTCTCAAGGATAACGTCAGCAAGGGCAATAACTCTCTCATAGTCGGGAGCAGACAGTCTTATAACTGACATAGGCCACTTAACGATTCCGCTCTTTACATCCTCAAAGCCCTTTACGGTAAAGCTTCTCTCCACAGGAGCCTTGGCCATGGCAAAGGTGTAGTGTCCTCCCTGGAAATGATCATGGCTAAGGATAGATCCTCCAACGATTGGAAGGTCCGCATTTGATCCCACGAAATAATGAGGGAACTGCTTTACAAAGTCAAAGAGCTTACAGAAAGTGCCATGCTCGATCTTCATAGGGATATGCTTTGAATTAAATACTATGCAGTGCTCATTGTAATAAACGTATGGAGAATACTGGAATCCCCACTTTGAATCCTGGATAGTTACAGGGATGATCCTGTGGTTCTCTCTTGCCGGGTGATCAACTCTTCCTGAGTAGCCCTCGTTCTCCCAGCAAAGCTGGCACTTTGGATAGCCACTCTGCTTTGCATTTCTTGCTGCTGCAATAGCCTTAGGATCCTTCTCAGGCTTTGAGAGGTTAATTGTGATATCCAGATCGCCGTACTCTGTGGGAGCGATCCACTTCATATCCTTTGCAATTCTGTAGCGTCTTATATAGTCTGTATTCTTGGAGAAGTTATAATAATATTCTGTAGCTGCCTCCGGGCTCTTGGCATACTCCTCTTTAAACTTCTTTATTACTGCGCTGGGTCTTTCTGTCATTACGCCCATAAGCTTTGTGTCAAAGAGGTCTCTGTATACAACGCTGTCGCTTTCAATAAGGCCTTTTTCTGCCGCGAAGTCGCAAAGCTCCTTAAGAACACTCTCAAGATAAGATGAAAGCTCTTTTTCATCGGAAGGCACCTTCTCCACAAGAGCTTCCACATCTGCTATCTCTATATCAGTGGCATCAAGTCCCAGCTCTATGAGAAGAGAGTTGACAGTATAGATTATATCTTCCCTCTCAATAAGGCCTGTCTTAACACCATATGCAACAAGTTTGCTGACTGCTTCCATGATATTTCCTCCTGTTGTGACCTTGAATCCTTATATCGCTCAGATTACCTCCGGGCCACCACCAATTTCTACTGTGTAGAAGGTTGCATCGTATCCGATCTTCTTTTTGTAGTTCTCGCCTACAGTCTTCTTAAAATTCTCGATGGCCTCATCCTTTACGATGGAAACTGTGCATCCGCCGAATCCGCCACCGGTCATTCTTGAACCAATAACGCCTGGGATCTTCCATGCCTCTTCAGCAAGGGTATCAAGCTCAACACCTGTTACATCGTAGTCATCACGAAGGGACTCGTGGGACTGTCTCATGAGCTTTCCGAAGTGCTCAAGGTCTCCGTCCTTAAGGGCCTTAACAGCCTCGATAGTGCGCTGATTCTCATATACAGCGTGCTTTGCCTTCCTCTGCATATCAGGATCTGTTAAAACATCCTTGTTAGCCTCAAACTCTTCGATAGAAAGATCGCCAAGTCCCTTGATATCAACCTTCTTCTGAAGGATAGCAAGAGCTTCCTCGCACATGCTGCGTCTTGCATTGTACTGGGAATCTGTCAGTTTGTGCTTCTTATTTGTATTGGCTATTATGATCTTTGCTCCCTCAAGCTTGATTGGAGCATATTCAAAAGAAAGATCGGCTGTATCAAGGAAAATTGCATTATTATCCTTACCCATGGCAACAGCGAACTGATCCATGATTCCGCAATTGCAGCCGTTGTAGTTGTTCTCAGAATACTGTCCGATAAGGGCAAGATCCTGGTTGCTTACTTCAAACCCATAAAGGTCTCTTAAGATAAATCCTGTAAGAACCTCTAAAGATGCTGAGGATGAAAGACCTGAACCATTAGGGATATTTCCGTCGATAACCAT
>CAMVRW010000279.1 GCA_947169985.1 uncultured Butyrivibrio sp.
ATGATGGAGGAATATTTATGAGTAAAATACTAAATGGAAACAAGATAGATATGGGGACTTGCTACTATCCTGAGCACTGGGATAAATCCATGTGGGAAGAGGATATTGACAGGATGCTGGGGATAGGAATAAGGACCATAAGGATAGCTGAATTTGCCTGGAGCAAGGTGGAGCCGGAAGAAGGCTCTTTTACCTATGAATTCTTTGATGAGTTTCTTGATCTGACAGACGAAAAGGGAATGCAGGTGATTTTGGGAACGCCCACTGCAACGCCTCCCGCCTGGCTTACGGAAAAGTACCCGGACGTGCTCAATGCCAGAAAGGACGGTGTACTTTTCAGACATGGTATGAGAAGGCACTATAACTACAACTCGGATAATTATAAAAGACTGTCTTCTGCAATCGTTGAAAAGTTTGCACAGCACTATGGAAAGAGAAAAAGTGTTATCGGCTGGCAGATTGATAATGAGATAAACTGCGAGATAGCAGAGTTTTATTCTGACAGTGATGACAAGGCTTTCAGACTTTTTTTACAGGAGAAATATGAAAGCTTTGACAATCTTAACGATGCCTGGGGAACTGTTTTCTGGAATCAGACCTACACTGACTGGAGTCAGGTTCATCTTCCAAGAACCACGATTCAGGGCACGGTTAATCCCCATCAGACCCTTGATTATTACAGGTTTGTGTCAGACAGTGCCTGCAAGTGGGCAAAGATGCAGGCGGATATAATAAGGAAGTATAAAAAAGATGATGATTTTATAACCACTAATGGGATATTTGGACATCTTGATTATCAGCGTATGAGGGATGAGAGTCTTGATTTTATTACATACGATTCTTATCCTAATTTCGCATACATTATTGATGGATATGACGGGGATGAAAATGCTCTTAGGGATAGATGGTGGAGTAAAAATCTGTCTGAGACCAGAGCCATCTCGTCCATATTTGGCATTATGGAGCAGCAGTCCGGAGCAAACGGCTGGAATACAGGTATGGCCGCACCGACTCCAAGACCCGGGCAGATAACCCTTTGGACCATGCAGTCCATAGCCCATGGAGCCGACTTTATAAGTTATTTCAGATGGCGCACAGCGACCTTCGGAACTGAGATGTACTGGCATGGGATTCTTGATTATTCAGGTAGAGACAACAGGCGGCTTAAGGAAATCTCAGATATAAGTTCCAAGCTGGAAAAAATATCGGAAATCGCAGGGAGCCAATATAACGCCAGGGTGGCAATTCTTAGGGACTATGACAATATTTTTGATGCAGAGCTAGACGTGTGGCATAAAAGTGTTGATGAGCAGAGCCAGAACGCCTTATTTACAGCGGCGCAGAAGACTCACACACCTATTGATTATGTCTATCTTACAGACGATCTTTCCAAAAAGCTGACAGACTATGATCTTGTGATCTACCCTCATATGACAATTGTGGACGAGCGGTTTATTCCTGTGCTTACAGAGTATGTTAAAAGAGGCGGTAAACTCCTTATAGGCTGCAGAAGCGGTTACAAGGAGATCACCGGAAAGTGTACCACAGAAAAACTTCCCGGTAAGCTAAAGGTACTCACGGGCTGTGATATTCCTGAGTACACCTATATCGCTCCCGATGCCGGCAATCTCAGGATAAGATGGGATGACACGGTTTTCAGTGGAGCCATCTTTGCGGATCAGTTAAAAGAGGAAAATGAGAATTCTAAAATCATTGCAACATATGAAGATGACTACTACAAAGGCGAAGGGGCGCTGAGCGTCAATAAGATAGGAAAAGGAGAGGTTTACTACTTCGGCAGCTCTTTTAATGAGGAATCTGCAAAAGTATTTTTTGAAAAGCTGGGAGTAATAAACCCGTTTGGCAATGTGTTTGAGCTTCCTGAGAGTATGGAGCTGGCAGTACGTGTTAAGAATGAAAAGAGATACGCATTCATTCTGAATTACAGGAACAAAACTGAAAAAATCTCAGTAAAAGAGGAATGCTTTGATATGATATCCGGGATGCCGATTAATGGCGATGCGGAGCTTCCTCCCTATGGTGTTTTGGTAGTTAAATTCTGAAGGGGATAGTGTGATGGAAATCAACAAAAACACAAAAGTTATCTATGAATTTGAGCGCACACCGGTTTTAAAGGCAGTGGAGGCGCTTAAAAGAGATATTCTGAACACTTGCCTTGATACCGGGAAAACTGCCCTTGATATAGTACTTGATATGGCTGATTGTCCCGAAAATGATGAGGAATGCTTTAATGTAAGAGCGCAGAAAAAAGAAGGTAAAGATATTCTTCGGATAGAGGCATCAGGAGATCTTGGCTTTATCTACGGAATATATCATATAAGCAGAAAGTTTCTTGGTGTTCAGCCTTTCTGGTTTTGGAATGAACAGACTTTTTTTAGGCGGGAAAGCTACAAGGTTCCGGATGACTATTTCTATGAATCAGGTAAAAGAGCTGTTGCCCTAAGGGGATGGTTTATCAACGATGAGGTTTTATTTGATGAATGGAATCCCGAGGGAAAAGAGAGTTTTCCCTGGGAGATGGCTTTTGAAGCGCTGCTGCGCTGTGGCGGCAACATGACTATTCCCGGGACTGATCACAATTCCCATAAGTACAAGAATCTGGCAAGGGATTATGGACTTTGGATAACTCACCACCATGCAGAGCCTCTTGGAGCAGAGATGTTTGCGAGAGCCTATCCTGATCTCGATGCCTCTTTTGACAAGTATCCTGATCTGTTCAGGGACCTATGGAAGAAGGCCATCGAGAATCAGAAGGACTGCAAAGTCGTATGGAATCTGGGTTTTAGAGGCCAGGGTGACAGGCCGTTTTGGGCTGATGACCCGAGCTACGACACCCAGGAAGCAAGGGGGAAGCTCATGAGTGATCTTATCATGGAGCAGTACAACCTGGTAAAAGAGGCTGACCCCAAGGCTATATGTTGTACCAATCTGTACGGTGAGACCATGGAGCTGTATAGGGATGGCTTCCTTAAATTGCCTGAAGATGTGATCAAAATCTGGGCCGATAACGGTTTTGGAAAGATGGTTTCAAGAAGGCAGAACAATCACAATCCAAGAGTATATGCTCTTCCTTTAGATGGTGATAATGGTGCACATGGAATTTATTATCATGCGTCCTTCTATGACCTCCAGGCAGCAGCCCAGATGACAATGCTTCCTAATTCCACAGACTTTGTGGTAAAAGAACTATCAGCTGTCCTCTCAAAAAACGTAGATGATTTCTGGATGATCAACTGCTCCAATGTAAAGATGCATACTTATTATCTGGACATTATCGCCAGAATGTGGAATGGGATCAACGAAAAAAGTGATCCTGTCGAAATGGTAAACTCGCATAACAGCTCTTTTTGCAATGAGTACTACGAGGAAAGTGTCGCAGAAGTTGCAGAAAAACTCTATAAGCTGTGGCCGATGTATGCCGTATCTTATGGCCCCCATGAGGATGACCATGCGGGAGAGCAGCTTAG
>CAMVRW010000280.1 GCA_947169985.1 uncultured Butyrivibrio sp.
AGTTGTGATGACCAATCAGTATTTCACCCAGCCTGCGGTGGAACTGGCCCAGAAGTTGAACATCATGCTCTGGGACAGAGGCTACGTGGACAGCATGGATAAGGCAGAGAAATGATTATGGAAATAACTATAAAAGACGATTTTGACCTGGCTAAAATTGCAGACAGCGGCCAGTGCTTCAGATTTAATGAAGTGCCTGAACCTTGCGACAAGGCTGAGGGGGCGGCTCATAAATGCTACAGTGTTGCTGCCCTTAACAGGCACGTGTATATAAAAGAGCTGGGGCAGAACCGGTACGAGTTTGACTGTTCCAAGGAAGAGTTTGATTCCTTTTGGAAAAGATATTTCGATCTGGATCTTTCTTATAAGAAAATAAGAGAGCGGATTGACGAAGAGGAAGATCCGTATCTGTATAGAGCAGCTGAGTACGGAAAAGGCATCAGGATTCTTCGTCAGGATCCCTGGGAGATGCTTATCTCTTTTATCATATCCCAGAGAAAAAACATTCCCGCCATCAAGGCTTCTATCGAGAAGCTCTGCGCTCTGGCTGGAAATGTGATCGCTGATGATCCTGAAACCGGCAGGATATATTCATTCCCGACGCCGGATAAACTGGCAGCTCTTTCCATGGAGCAGCTTTCCGGCTGCAGCCTTGGCTACAGGGACAAGTATGTTCATCAGGCGGCTCTGGATGTGGTAAGCGGAGCGGTGGATCTTTCGGCGCTTGAAAAGGTTGGCGACGACAAACTTATGGAAGAACTTCTTAAGCTTTTTGGCGTCGGCGTTAAAGTGGCCAACTGCGAGATTCTCTTTGGCTACCACAGACTGGATGCTTTTCCAAAAGATGTATGGATCAACAGGGTTCTTGAAGAGCAGTACCCACAGGGGTTTCTTTTTGACAAATACGCTCCATACAACGGAGTGATGCAGCAGTACTTATTTTTCTATTCCAGAAGCATGGGATGAAAGTTCAGGCTTTCATCCCCTTTTTTGTGCCACCATCGTGAACCCTTGTATACTGGCCAATACAGATACTCTGTCAGACGATGGAGGGTGAAATTTGTACATAGACAACTTGATAAAAATGTATATTTTTCACATTGACTGCTTGTACAGGTTAAGGGAAAATGGTTGTGCAGATAATTAACTCTTTTTAGTGAGAATAAAAACGTGGCTAAATATCAAAAAGTAATTGACTGGATAACTGAAAATATCGACTCGGGAGTGCTTAAACCCGGCGAGAAGATTCCCTCTGAAAATGAGCTTTGTAATCGTTTTGACTTAAGCCGTCAGACCATAAGGCATGCAATTGCCAAGATGGCAGAGGATGGCCTTCTGGAAAGCCGCCGTGGAAGCGGAACTTATGTGGCTGACCAGAGAGCGGAAGAGGGAGAGCGAAATGTCATCGCCGTAGTGACAACTTATGTGGATGACTACATTTTCCCAAGTACCATAAAGGGAATTGAGAGCAAGCTGAGTGAAAAAGGTTACTCCATGCAGTTGTCCTTCTCCAACAATACAGTTGGTAAGGAGAGGCAGATCCTTTTGGATCTCCTTGGCAGGAGCGACGTGGCGGGGATCATCATGGAGCCTGTAAAGAGTGCTCTTCCCAATCCCAACATGGACCTGTACAGGAAGCTGCAGGACAAACAGGTGAAGATTCTTTTCATAAATACCTTCTACCCTGAGCTGGATGTACCCCATGTGTCGCTGAACGACGCTCTTAGCGCCTATAAGGCAGTGAGGGCATTGATAGACGCAGGGCACGAGGAGATAGGTTGTGTTCTTAAGCTTGATGATGGTCAGGGCCGGGAGAGATACAGGGGGTATTTAAAGGCCATAACAGAAGCCGGTGCTTCTTTTTCCTATGATCATGTGAACTGGATTGATACCATCGATATAGCCAAGGGAAAGAGCTCTCTTAATAAAGTATGGGAAAGAGTAAAGAAATGCAGCGCTGTCTTTTGCTATAACGATCAGGTGGCAGGTCTTATGATCGAAATGCTGGCGGACAAGGGGATCAAGGTGCCTGAGGATATTTCAGTGATTGGCATTGATGATTCGGACATAGCAAGAAAAGGCAGCTGCGGGGTTACAATTTCATCCATCCCTCATCCAAAGGAGAGGCTTGGAGAGAAGGCAGCTCAGAACATGATAAGGATGATCCATGAGGGTAAGCTTTATTACAATGCCACCTATGAATTCGAAGAGGATGTTATTCTGAGGGATTCAGTAAGTCAGAGGACTTAAATCAATAAACATTTCAAATGGAGGGTTATTATGGGAGACGCAAAAAAAGCTATTGCAGAGGGAAAGACATATCTGGGTATTGAGTTTGGCTCAACCAGGATCAAGGCAGTACTCACAGACACTGAGTACAATCCAATTGCTTCAGGTTCCCACAGCTGGGAGAACAGGCTGGACAACGGAATCTGGACCTACACTCTTGATGATGTATGGGGCGGTTTTCAGGATTGCTACAAGAACCTTGCAGCAGATGTTGAGAAGCAGTACGGGGAGAAGCTTACAACAGTTGGTGCTATGGGCTTTTCAGCCATGATGCACGGCTACATGGCATTTGACGAAAAGGGAGAGCTTCTGGTTCCTTTCAGGACCTGGAGAAATACAATTACAGAAGAGGCTTCAGAGAAGCTTACAGATCTCTTTGGATATCATATTCCTCAGAGATGGAGCATTGCTCACCTCTATCAGGCTATCCTCAACAATGAGGAGCACATTTCAAAGATCAGATTCTTCACAACACTGGCAGGTTACGTTCACTGGCAGCTCACCGGAGAGAAGGTTCTTGGTGTTGGCGATGCTTCCGGAATGTTCCCTATTGATTCTGCAACCTGCAGCTACAATGAGAAGATGCTGGATCAGTTTGATGAGCTCATTGCTCCAAAGAACCTGGGCTGGAAGATCAGGGATATTATTCCTAAGTCACTTCCTGCAGGCGCACCAGCGGGAACACTTACAGAAGAAGGTGCTAAAAAGCTTGATCCTACAGGAACTCTTAAGGCTGGAATCAAGGTTTGTCCTCCTGAGGGAGATGCCGGAACCGGAATGGTTGCCACAAACTCTGTTGGTGTAAGAACAGGTAATATCTCAGCCGGAACAAGCGTATTCTCAATGGTTGTTCTTGAGCACAGCCTCTCAAAGGCATATCCAGAGCTTGACCTGGTTACAACACCTTCAGGTGAAGAGGTTGCCATGGTTCACTGCAATAACTGCACATCTGACCTCAATGCATGGGTAGGTCTGTTCAGAGAGTTTGCCGGAGCTATCGGCAAGGATGTAGATGATGACACTCTCTACGGAACACTTTATAGAAAGGCTATGGAAGGAGATGCTGATTGTGGCGGACTCCTTGCATATAACTATTTCTCAGGCGAGAGTATCACAGGCTTCAACGAGGGAAGACCTCTGTTTGTAAGAAGACCTGATGACAAGTTCAATCTGTCAAACTTCATGAGAACGC
>CAMVRW010000281.1 GCA_947169985.1 uncultured Butyrivibrio sp.
TTCATCCCACAACCGACTTCATCGGAAGGGGTTTTCTCGCACGATATTTATAATCTATCTGTTTCTATCTATGAAAGAACACTCAAGATATAATAAGTCTTCATAACAAAATTGTAAATCTCAATGTAGTTAGATAGTAGAAAATGAGATAAATAACAAATAATAAGGATGATTATGCACGTATGAGAGGTCAAACACCTACGTATATATGGATGCAGTTCCTATTGAAGTGAAAGCAGAAACCAATGTTCGTTCCCAAAGTTTAAAAGCATTTTACGATAAATTCCACCCTGCCACTTCTATAAGATTATCGTTACTAAATTATAAAGAACAGGATTGGATGGTTAATATCCCACTTTATGCTGTATGTAATATGTAGCGGTACAGTCGTCTTATTCACATTATCCCTCCTACACAATACAAACGAAAACCCGGATACCATGGTCTTTTCAGTCCATTGATATCCGGATAATCCCTTAACTATTATGTATTTCGGATCATCTGCTTTATAGTATTATACCTCAATATATCTTATTATCCAGCGGTAAGCGGTGTTCCATATACAGCACACTTTTTAGGAACAAGTTTGGAAAACTTCATAGTCACTTTCCTTGTAGTCTGATACTATTTCTTTTCAAGCACGAAGTCGTCGACTGTTCCCCAGCTTCCTTTGTTGACCTTGTAATGGACACCAATTTCTACAGAATCGCCATCTGCAATCTCTATGTCATCGATCACCGGATTCTTCCACTCTGCCCAATTAGTTACCATAAAGGACTCGGAATAAGTCTTGCCATTAACTAGCGCATAGAGAATAAGCTCGGAGTCGTCTGTCATGTCGCCGCCCTGAGCAAAGCACTGAAGGCTGTATGTTCCTGCAGATAATCCGTCTATCTTCTGGAATAACTTAAATTCTGACTTGCCATCTCCTGCCCAGAAATGTAGTGCCTTTGTTCCCGTGTGAGCATCGTCTGCTTTGTCCTGATAGTCGGTTATATCAGACCCTTCCGCTCTGACCTCCCACATGGATGTGTCGTCCTCTTCAAAGCTTGGGTTCAATACTGCATTTGGAAGATTGACTTCTATGTAGCAGGTGAGCGCGCTGCCATCATCAACAGTGCCGCAAATCTCATATTTTCCTGCTACCGAATTGTCTATCTTGGAAGCAGCTTCTGTGTCCCAATTAACTGCAACGTCTTTATTCTTGGAAGTATCGTTATATATTACGCTAACTGTCTCAGGAAGTTTAACTTCTTCTCCTGTGGTAAAAGACAAATATACATCAGGAACTGCATCGATTCTAAGCTCTGCATCATGTCCTGTCTTTACATACTTGAAGGTATTAAGTGATGGCAGTGGATGTCCGTCAAAGCTAAAGAGCGCCTGATTCTCCCAGGAGCATCCGCCGTAGTAAAGTCCTGCGTCATCTGGGTCATATTTTCCTGCGTAACTACTTGCCCAGCCGCTTCCGTAGGTCTCCCAGATTGAAGAATTGTCATCAGTAGCGGCACCAACAGGAAGCCATACACCTTCCCAGTAGAAAATTCCCAGCGCACCTGCGTCACTTGCCGCTGCCATGGTGTCGCGAAGCATGTTGGCCTGTCCCTGCACTGTTGCAGGATATCCGTCCACTATATCATCCGTTCCGGATACGCTATTTCCGCTTCCATCACCGTCCACAGCTGTATAGCAATAAGAAGTCTCCGCAAGAAATACCTCTTTTCCAAACTCATCTCTTATCATCTTCACTACGGACTGCATGTTTTCAAAATCGCCGTCCCAGAAAGGATAATAAGAAAGGCCGATATAATCATAGTCAACCCCGGCAAGCCCCAGGTTTGTTACCCTGTTTTTAACCTGCTCGTTATCCTCGATGTTTGTGTAATGAACAACAATCTTAATATCCTTGTCAAAAGAACTAGCGGCTTCTCTTACAGCCTTGCTTCCCTCACTAAGAAGCTTTGTCACATTCGCCTGTAGCGACTCACCGCTCATTCCGTAGTTGATCTCGTTACCAATCTGCACCATTCCAACATCAACGCCGTTTTCAAGGAGCATGTTAAGGCACTCCAACGTATAATCGTGAAGTGCAACACTCTTTTCATTTACACTCATGCCTTCCCATGCCTTGGGAACAAGCTGCCTCTTAGGATCTGCCCAGAAATCGGAATAGTGGAAATCAATGCAGACTTTCATTCCATACTCTGTAGCTCTTTTTCCAAGGGCCAGCGCGGTCTCAATGTCATTGTTTCCGCCGCCGTAACCATAGCCTTCCTCGTTATAAGGGTCGTTCCACACTCTCAGTCTGATGTAGTTAACTCCTGCCTCAGAAAGAGTCTTGAATACATCACACTCTTTTCCCTCAAAATCATAGTAGCGAACTCCGCTGTTCTCAAGGACCTGCACAGATGATGCATCCATTCCGCAGATAAAATCATCAGATATTCCATCAATCTTTTTAACAAATACATCCTGCGTAAGATCAAGGTCATCCTGCGGTGTCACACTGTCGACTTTCTCCTTTGGAGCAGCATAAGCACGCTCAGACTTCTCAGTGCTTTCATCTGAATTTTCTTTTGCATTATCAACGGTCTCTCTGTCTGTAGTCTCATTTGCATTGGCATTATCAATGTTATCGGTATCTGTAGACTCATTTACTACAGGCGCTTCTGTACTCGTAGTATTTCCGCATCCTGCCATAGTGACTACAGCTGCCATGATAACTCCAATATATTTCAGTTTCTTAATCTTCATAGTCGTTCCTTTATCGTCTTCCTGTCTTTATGAACTGAATCAATTCCTCAATATCGTCAAAATCATCATAGTAACTCAAAAGCTAATTCTATAATCCTCTAAAGAAATCTCTAAAGCCATCTCATGAAAAGCTTTTTGTACGATTAACTGGAATATATTGCTACGTATCAATTCTATATCTCCCAAGTATGTGGAGAATCCAGTTCAAAATATCCAATCTCGTATTTTCCATCTACATAATTCAAGTTAAATCCCATCATCGGACCCCATCTATGTAGCGGCTCGATATAACATCTCAAAACAGGCTTACTTTCATTTATGATTTCAGCATAAAAAACTGTTCTCAACTGGGTAGTTAGATCCTCTGACCACCAGTTAGAAATGTAGTCAGCATCAACTTCTTCTGTCCTTGAAAGCCCAGCCTCTCTAATTGTGTATTTGATCTTGTTATCTTCAGGCTTGTCGTAGTCAACATTAAAGCCCTTGCCTCCATTTTCAGCTTTTACCATCGGAAGCTCTACCTCAACATACTCTCCAGATGTCTGATTACGATCAAAAAGCCACATATCACCAAAGGAAAACGGATCCGTGCTAGTATCATAAGTAAGTGTTACAAGTATTTCTTTATCACCATCTCCATCAAGATCTCCTGATTGAATGTGAGGAAATCCGGTCTCCCAACCTTCAGGAGTAACCAATCTGTCTCCATTAC
>CAMVRW010000282.1 GCA_947169985.1 uncultured Butyrivibrio sp.
GGACAGTGCACTTACCCTGTAGTCTCCTGCTCCGTCAGTTGAGTACTCCTGCGGAAGCGTGTCTGCAGATATGCCTCTCCTGTTCCTGTATTCATAGGGATTCCCCGAGAACCCTCTGTCCAATTCCTTGATAAGATACCCCATATCAAAGCCACCCACTCTTTTACCATAGTAGGTGTGAAGAACCATTCCCAGCTCATTTATCTTGATCTGATACTCAGTGTTTTCGGTCATCAGGGAAAAGAGCTTACTCTTTTCATCAAATACTATCGACATATCAAAGTTTTCCTCCTGAGGTTGCAATGCCCTCAACAAACTGCTTCTGGAATATTATGTATATTACGATCATAGGTACAATAGCAAGAACTGCGGCTGCCATCATGGCAGGATAGTCACTTCCATACTGTCCCTGCATCTTGGCAAGTCCCGCGCTGAGAGTCGTAGTGCTTGCATTTGTGCAGACTATCATCGGCCACATGAGGTCCTTAAAGGCAAAGAGTGCTGTAAAGATTCCCAGTGAAACCATGGATGATCTGGTAAGGGGCAGCATTATGAAAAGAAATGTCTGCCCAATATTGCAGCCGTCAATTGCCGCCGCTTCCTCCAGATCCTTAGGAAGCGACTGGTATCCCGTTTTTAACAGATAGGTTCCGAAGGCTGTCACCAGTCCCGGGAAAACAAGACCCGCTGTGGTGTTTAATATGTGGAGCTTTGACACCATCAGATATTGCGGGATCACAAATATCTGTGCCGGTATCATCATCTGAATAAGCACCAGGGAGAACATTATCTTTTTCCCCGGAAATTCAAGCCTTCCAAAGGCATATCCGGCCATGGTCGCTGTAAAGCATGCGCAGATGACACGGAATATTATAAACAGGATCGTGTTTTTATATAAGGTTATGAAGTTGTAGCTCTTCCATACCGTTGCAAAGTTCTCAAAATGCCATCCGTTGTGGGGAAAAACATAAAACGGATCCACGGATATGGCTTCCTGATTGGTCTTGATGGCCGTTAATATCATCCATACAAACGGCACTAACATAATAATAGCAAAGATAATAAGGACCGTGTATGTAATAATCTTATTTACAGTGTATCTTGTACTGATGCTGCTATCCATCTTCGTTCTCCCTTCTTAATTGTAATAAACGATCTTCTTTTCAAGCTTCTGAAGGAAGAACGTAACTATCATGATAAATACCACAAGAACCATAACTATAGCGGCGCCGTAGCCCCTGTTGCCGTTGGTGAAGGCATAGGTATAAAACAGGTACACGATGGACTGTGTCTTATTAAGGGCAAGATTTGTCTTGTCCATTACCATGAACATCAGATCAAATACTGTAAGCGCTCCGATGATCCTTGTCTGAACGATGAAGAAGGTTGTAGGGCTAAGCAGCGGAACCGTTATGGAAAAGAACTGTCTTAAGGATGATGCTCCGTCAATCTGTGCTGCTTCGTAGTAATCTTTTGGAATTTCCTGAAGTCCTCCGATAAACAGTACCATGTTGTATCCGATGATGGACCATACGCCGATTATACCTACGCTGATCCAGGCTATCTTAGGGTCCGATATCCATGCAACATTAGTATGAAAGACATTGTTCAGAAGTCCAAACTGCTGATTGTAAAGCCACTTCCAGACCATGGCAACAGCTGCAGGTGCGCAGACCATGGGAAGGAAAAACAGTGTGCGGAATAAAGTTTTCCCTGCAAGCTTTTTCTGCATAAGAACCGCCAGCACAAGAGCTATTACGATTCCCAGAGGCACCTCTACGATGGCATACTTTACTGTGTTCCAAAGGGACTGCCACATTTCCGCTGATCCAAGCACAGCCTTGTAGTTATTCAGCCCTACA
Organism: uncultured Butyrivibrio sp.; assembly: GCA_947169985.1. Taxonomy (GTDB): domain Bacteria; phylum Bacillota; class Clostridia; order Lachnospirales; family Lachnospiraceae; genus Butyrivibrio. The sequence continues at coordinate 1,863 of CAMVRW010000282.1, forward strand.
AATATGTTTCCTTTTCCAAAATCTCCGGTCTTACATAGAGACTGATATACGGTGTTGATCGCAGGATAATAGTTAAGTACTATAAGTCCCAGCATCGTTGGCAGTATAAAGGCCCATCCCCATATTGCCTGTCTCTTTTGAGACGGAGTCATCTTTTTCTTAGCCATAAAACCCTCCATCTAGATGGCGAATGCCGAGGTGTCCCCCGGCATCCGTTTTAAAAAATCACTCAGCTGCTATAGCATCCTCAATTATCTTCTGTGCATTGTCACAGGCTGTTGCCATCAGTGCGCTGTCTTCAGGATTCTGCCATGCATCAAGGAATCCGCCCTGCTGCTGAAGTGCATCTTCCCATACTGTAGTCTTTCTTGTGTAAGGACGGAAGAACAGATCTCCCTCTTCCTCAGCTCTTACAAAAGCAGATACATCCATGCCTTCGAAGGCACTTGAGAAGTCCTCTGAAACTCCTTTAAGTCCACCCATGGTCACGCCAAGCTGTGCCTGCTTCTTCTGTCCTTCCTCTGAGCAGAAGTAAGAAATGAGGTCGTAGCATGCCTTGGGATCTGCTACATTTGCATTTGCTGCCCAGCCAAGTCCGTTGTATGCTGAGTATCTCTCTCCTGCATCACATGCTCCGTTTCCATTTGTATCTGCATAAGGAAGCATTGCCCAGGCATAGTCGTTATGGTTTTCTGCAGTGTAGAATGCGTTGATCATCCAGGAACCCTGTGTAATCATGGCTGCCTTACCTGACATAAACAGTGAATCTGTTCCGGTCTCAGCTACTACTGACTGAGGAGCGCCAACTGTAAGAAGTTTTCTTACCATCTCCATTCCTGCCTTGCCTTCTGCAGAACCAATGGTTGTACCCTTGTGGTCATCTGTGATAACCTGAGCGCCGTAATCATAAACCAGGTTGTACCAGCCATCCTGGTTGTTGGAGGTATTCATTGCCATACCATATACATCTCCGCCTGAGCCTTCAGTAATGGCCTTGGCTGCCTCATACATATCATCCCATGTCCAGTCATCTGTGGGATACTCCACACCATATTTGTCAAAAACTGACTTGTTATAGAGAAGAGCTATAGTGTCATGATCCTTGGGAAGTGCATACTGCTTGCCGCCACTGCTGTACAGATTCCAAACTCCTTCATAGAAGTTGTCCTTATTTACAGAGGCATCTGCTGCGATGTAATCTGTAAGATCGAGCAGGATGTCATTTTCCATATACATCTGTGCTGTGTTTGAATGCATCCAGAACACATCGGGCATCTCGCCGCCTGAAGCTCCTGCCTCAAGAAGTGTCCAGTAGTTATCCCAGTCGATGACCTCGATGTTTACCTTCACTCCTGATGTGGCAGTCCAGTCATCAGCGATTGTCTGAAGACCTGCCTGCTGATTGGAGTCCCAGATGTTTATTGTGATAGAGTCCGTGGTATATCCACCCTCACTGCCTGCAGTCTGTGCAGCTTCAGTCTGCGCTGTCTGCTCATTTGCTGAAGGTGCTGTCTGCGCTCCTTCGCTGCTTCCGCATCCTGCAAGTCCTGCTGCCATGACCGACGATAATAACAGTGCC
>CAMVRW010000283.1 GCA_947169985.1 uncultured Butyrivibrio sp.
TAGGCTCTGAACGGCACCGTTCTTTTTATTTCTACCCGTTTATTTCATGCTCTTATCGAGGTTCTAAAAGCGTCTGAAGTATAGGCATTTTCACGGTTTTCAGCCTTTCCCGAATTCGTCTTTTTCCATCCTTTTTGATACAATAAATGTAAGAAACAAGGAGAGTTTTTCATGCTGCAGTTATCCGAGGAACAACTGAATACGCTGAACAAAGAAGCGCTCATTATCATCGTTGCTTCCTTGCAGGACCAGCTTTCTTCCATGCGGGAGCAGCTGGATACTGCTAATGCGCAGCTTTCCGATACCAACCGTCAGATCGAGCTTTTAACCGAGCAGATCCGGATCATGAACCAGCGGAAGTTCGGAAAACAGTCCGAAGCCGCAGCCGGTTTTGAGGGACAACTGACTCTCTTTGATTACTTCAACGAAGCAGAAGTTACTCAGGATCCTTCCATCCCTGAACCGGAAGAAATCTCGGAGATCGTGATCTCTTCCTACAAACGTTCCAAAGCAAAAGGCAAACGTGAAGAGGACCTTGACGGGCTTCCCGCACGCATCTTCGAACACAAACTGTCCGAGGAAGAACTCGCAGAGAAGTTTCCAAACGGTTACAAGGAACTCCCGGTTGAGATCTACAAGCGACTGCATATCATTCCGGAAACCTTTATCGTCGACGAGCACCACGTACATGTGTATGCATCCAAGACGAATGATGGGACTATCATGAAAGCTCCCCGTCCCAGGGATCTGTTCCGGAACAGTATCGCTACTCCTGCTCTTGTTGCATCCATCCTGAACGGAAAGTATGTAAATGCACTCCCTATCGAGAGACAGTCCAGAGCCTTCAAGAGCAACGGCATCAACCTCGAGTCCAACACCCTTTGTAACTGGGTGATCAAGAGTGCCGAAACCTACCTTTCTATGGTCTATGACCGCATACACGAACTGATCTATGACAGTCAGGTGATCCATGCGGATGAAACTCCGGTAAAGGTCATGCGCATCGATAAGGATAAGATTGCAGGCGGCAAGAAGACCTACATGTGGGTATACCGGAATAATCCTCGCACCGCCAAGCACCCGATCGTTCTCTACGATTGGCAGCCGTCAAGGCGGGCCGATCACCCAAGAGACTTTCTAAAGGGGTTCTCTGGAACGGTGGTGACCGATGGCTATCAGGTCTACCACAAGATCGGTAAGGAGCGTCAGGATCTGCAGGTTGCCGGCTGCTGGATCCATGCCAGACGACCCTTTGCCGATTTCATCAAGTCGGTCGGCACAAAAAATGCGAAGGATTCCGTTGCTTTCGAAGCCTACGAGAAGATAACGGAACTACTCCATCTGGACAACGGCTTTGATGATCTTTCAAACAAAGACCGCCAGAAACAGCGTCAGCTTGTGTTAGCAGACAAGGTTGATGCCTATTTCGTGTGGGTAAAAGAGAAATACGCTCAGGTTACCCATAACAGCATCATCGGTAAAGCCCTGGCATACAGCATTCATCAGGAGCAATTCCTTCGTCTGTTCCTGACTGATGGCCGGATCCCTATGGATAACAACTACGCCGAGCAGGCCATCCGCCCTTTCACCATCGCCAGAAAGAACTTCGTACTGATGGAGTCGTCGAAAGGTGCTTCTGCAAGCGCCATGATCTTCAGTCTGGCTGAGACAGCGAAAGCAAACGGCTTAAACACCTATGATTACTTCGAATTGTTACTGTCTGAACTATCCAAACATCAGGATGATCATGACCGGAGTTTTCTGGAAGATCTTCTCCCCTGGTCGAAAAACGTCCAGTTAAAATGTCCGAGCAAGTATAAAAAATCTTAAACTATCAAGGTTCGTTTAAATCTATCTCCAAGCCCCGCAGAAATGCGGGGTTTTTAGATATCAGGTACTCATGAATGAGGGCTTACTAAACATCAAGCGCGTGACATCGATCAAGTTCCGCACATTCTTTATAATATCCCATTATTTCCTCACATCTTACCGTATATTGTTAAGCCTTTCTTTTCCAGCCCATCAAACGCCGGAGAAATCTAATCATAATCTGCTTGTTTCACTTTGTAACGAGTCGATTTATTCCCCAAAACCCAATTCGTTCATCTCTTTTATTAGGAAGTCCTCTAATTGTTTTTTATCTGGAAGCTTAAGCTGATATGTTGATACAAAAACATTATTATCCATGCCGGAAAGCGCATATTCAACCATCTTTTTTCCTTTTCGGGTGCAGAGAAGTATTCCAACTGGCGGGTTATCACCAGGATGCATCTCATTTTCCTTATAATAACCGACATATGCGTTTAGCTGCCCAAGATTTTCATGACTAAATTCTTCATTTTTCAGTTCAACGATTACACTACAGTGAAGAATGCGGTTATAGAACACAAGGTCTGGAAAATAATACTCATCATCGATAAGAAGTCGCTTATGACGAGCCTCAAAACAAAAACCATATCCCAGTTCCAGCATAAACTCCTGGAGATGATCTATCAGCGCCTGCTCCAAATCTGTTTCTGAAACAGCCTCTTTTGCATCAAGGCCAAGAAATTCCAAAGTCATAGGCTCCTTAATGGTCATGGCCGAGCTGTAATCGTTATTTACAAGCTGTTCCAGGAGTTCCTCCGGCTTGTTACTAATACCTGCTCTGACGTAGAGATTTGTGGATATCTGCCTTCTTAACTCCCTGACGCTCCAGGTTCCTTTTATACACTCAAACTCATAGAAGAAACGCTCAAACGGATCATCAATAGGCATTATTTCTCTTATATGAGAGAACGATAATCTGCTAATCAGCATTTCCGGAGGAGTTTCAAATTTGTGTGACGCTGTCGCACAAATCTCTTCTTTTTCGCCGTTTATATCTATTGCAGCAGTTCTGGTCACTTCCGGTAAACCTTTGATTTCGCCAATTCCTTCCAATTTGTGCGACACTGTCGCACATATCTGAGGATACTTCAAGTAGAATATCCTGCAAAGATTCAATAGAGGACGATCAATCCCTTTTATTGCAAGGCGCTTTGATAGTTCTTCCAAAAGATTAGTACCATATTCTGCCCTGTTGAGACCGTGCTGCTCAAATTCCACAATGTAATACCCTATCATCCAGTTTCGGACTGTCAGAAGCTGGTTGACCGCCCCTTTAGCATACGTATTTGTAACGACATGAACATGCGTTATGTTCCCGAGTAAATTATCAAACGAGATATTATTATTCATTTTTTCTACATTATCCTTGTTTGAATATCCTTTTATATTCATTCGTCCGTTTATCCTTTATTGTTTTCGAACATCTTCACCATTATGATTTCGTCACCATCTGCTTCACCGGTCGTTGAAAACCCAAGCTTTTCATACATATGTTTTGCAGCATAGTTTCCGTCGATATAGCAAAGAATGACTTTATTATATCTGCCGTCTGATTCCATCCGGCTCA
>CAMVRW010000284.1 GCA_947169985.1 uncultured Butyrivibrio sp.
AATATGACCCAGCATTCGATCAAAACAAGAATGATGCTGATACATTGGATACCAATAATCTGCTGATACATTTTCGTTTCCTCAAAAATACGCGCCACCACTTCTATTTTAACAGATTAATAAACATTTCGTTTCCATTGATATTATCGCTTTAAAGGAGTATAATGACTTAATGTCATTTTTTATAAAAAATTAATAATTTGAAAGTAGGTTTATTAATATATGAAGTGTTCAGAAATGCCATATTCAAGAGTGGATATGGATGAGGTAAAGAGCTTTTTTGAGAAGCTCATTGCCGATAGCAAGGCAGCAAAGAGCGGTGAGGAACAGTTCGAGCTCCACAAGAAGTACTACAAGTTTACAGATGAGATCTTTACCAATATGAAGCTCGCTGTATTCAGACATAACATTGATACAACTCAGGAGTTTTATTCCAAAGAGAATGATTATTATGACGAGATAACTCCTCTTATCCTGAAGTACAGTAATGATTATATGAAGGTTCTTTATGAATCACCATATAGGCCCTATCTTGAGGAGAAGATCAGTAAGGTGGCATTTAAGAACATCGAGCTGGATACCAAGTCAATTGATGACAAGATCCTTCCACTTATGCAGGAAGAGAACGCTCTTGTAAGTAAGTACGACAAGCTTATTGCATCAGCCAAGATCGTCTTTGACGGCGAGGAGTGCAATATCTCCCTTCTTCGTAAGTACCTTACCAGCGAGAACAGAGACACCAGAAAGCGCGCATGGAAGGCTCTTTCCGATTACTTTATGTCTGTTACTGACGAGATCGATGATATCTACGATCAGCTGGTTAAGATCAGGACCAAGCAGGCTAAGGAGCTGGGCTATGACAACTACGTAGAGCTTGGCTACAACAGAATGAGAAGAAATTCCTACAGAAGAGCAGAAGTTGAGAATTTCCGCAAGCAGGTAAAAGAGTCTTTTGTTCCTTTTGTTGCTAAGATCCAGGAGCAGCGCAAGGCACAGATTGGCGTTGATGAGCTGAAGTACTACGACAACGATATGTTCTTTAAGAACGGCAATCCTAAGCCAACAGGAACTCCTGAGGAGATCATGAAGGCCGGACAGGATATGTACAGAGAGCTTTCACCTGAGACTGCAGAGTTCTTTGATTTCATGATCGAGAATGAGCTCTTTGACGTTCTTGGAAGAAAGACCAAGAAGGCAGGCGGATATATGGATTTCCTGCCAAAGTACAAGTCACCTATCATCTTTGCTAACTTCAACGGAACCAGTGGAGATGTGGACGTTATTACTCACGAGTGCGGACATGCATTCCAGGGCTATGTTACAAGAGATGATGAGATCTCTGAGCACAACGACATTACCATGGAGACAGCTGAGATCCACTCCATGTCCATGGAATACTTCACCTACGGATGGATGGACAGATTCTTCGGAGACAGATCTGAGGACTATCTCAAGATGCACGTTCAGGACGCTGTAACCTTTATCCCTTACGGGTGTATGGTTGATGAGTTCCAGCACATTGTTTACGACAAGCCTGAGATGACTCCCGCTGAGAGGAAGCAGGTTTGGAAGGAACTGGAAAAGACCTATAGACCATGGCTTGATTTCGATTCTGATCCTTTCTTCGGAGAGGGCGGTTACTGGCAGAGACAGGGCCACATTTTCTGGAATCCTTTCTACTATATTGATTACGTTCTTGCCAGTGTTGTGGCTATGCAGTTCAAGGTTTGGATGGATAAGGACTTTGATGATGCATGGAAGCATTACCTGCAGCTTTGCAAGCTTTCAGCAAAGGACTTCTACGAGCCAATGCTTGCAGAGGTTGGACTTAAGAGCCCCTTCAAGGACGGAACCATCAGTGAACTTGCTTCTAACATGGAGCAGAAGATTTTTGGTTAAAAGAGATTTAAATGTCTATCAGCGACAGCTGAAGGCAATTTAAATATATTTCTTAAGGAGGAAAGTTTTATGAAAAACAGAAACAAAGTGTTGTCTGCTCTTCTTGCCGGTGCTTTAGTACTTTCTACAGCTGCCTGCGGAGCACAGCCTGCTGCACCATCTGACGATACAGCTGCTACACAGACAACAGAGAACGCTGGGGATCAGTCAGCAGAAGCTGCTTCTACTGAAGAAGTAGTTGCTGGATCAGATGCTCCTCTCGTAATCGCTTCAGATGACTTCTCTGAGAAGTTCAGTGAGTTCTTCTGCGCAAGCGTACCAGATCAGAGAGTAGTTGATCTTACAGCAGTAGCACTTCTCGGTAATGACCGTGCAGGTGAGCTTATCTACAACGGTATCGAGGGTGAGACAAAGTCTTACAATGGTACAGACTATTTCTACAACGGAATCGCTGATTGCGTAGTTACAGAGAACGCAGACGGAACAGTTGACTATGACTTCAAGCTTCGTGAGGGCGTTAAGTTCTCAGATGGTGAGGAGCTCACAGCTGATGACGTAATCTTCTCATATTATGTATTTCTTGATCCTTCATACGATGGAAGCGCATCAACTTATGCACTTCCTATCAAGGGTCTTGAGGAATACAGAAGTGGATCAGACACTCTTTTCAACCTTCTTGTAAAGGGTGGAGCTGATAACACAGACTTCACATTTGTAACAGAAGAGCAGCAGAAGCAGTTCTTCGAGAAGGACCTTCCTGAGGCAGGTGCTAAGTTCGCTCAGTCAATCGCTGACTACTGCACAGCTAAGGGATATGCATCAGATGATGCTGACATTGCAGCTAACGATATCGCAAACGGTATGGCTAACTGGGGCTTTGGTAAGGCTGAAGACGGAAAGCTTACAACAGCTTCAGGCGCAGAGTTCGATGTTAAGGGCGGAAAGGCTCCTACAGCTGAGGACTTCTGGAACGAGATCATGACAGCTTATAACAACGATGTTCTTACTGCTTCCAGCACAGAGAAGGCAGACAGCGAAGTGATTGATTTCCTTTCAGATGATTATAAGGTTGCTATCGAGACTGGCGATTCAGTAGACTTCGTTGAAGGTATCGAGAAGGTTAACGATTACGAAGTAAAGATCACTCTTACAGAGGTTGATGCTACAGCTATCTACCAGCTGGCTATCATGGTTCAGCCTATGCACTACTACGGAGATGCTTCCAAGTATGACTACGCTGCTCACAAGTTCGGATTTGATAAGGGTGACCTTTCAAGCGTTCGTGCTAAGACAACAACTCCTATGGGAGCTGGTCCTTACAAGTTCGAGAAGTTTGAGAACAAGATCGTTTACATGACAGCTAATGACAACTACTGGAACGGCGCACCTGTAACAAAGAACCTTCAGTTCAAGGTTACATCAAACGCTGATAAGGAGTCAGGTGTAGTTCAGGGAACAGTTGATATTTCTGATCCTTCAGCTTCTAAGTCAGCTCTTGAGCAGATCGC
>CAMVRW010000285.1 GCA_947169985.1 uncultured Butyrivibrio sp.
CGGATAACCTTCCCTTGACCGTTCCGTCAAAGAGCTGTCCCTCAAGATCTACTCTGACACCGCCCAGGATATCAGGGTCTGTTTTCTGCTGCAGAAGAACCTTCTTACCGCTGATCTTTTCAAGCTTCTCCTTAAGAGTCGCCAGCTGACTGTCGCTCAGTGTAACTGCTGTAGTTACAAATGCTTCAGCTATTCCGTGGGTCTCATTATAATTTTTCCTGAATCTGTTATAACAAGCTGAGTACTCACGAAGCAGTCCCTTTTCTATGAGAATCTTGATGAAGTTCAGATGATAAGGAGTTAAACTCTCGCCCAGTGCTTCATCCACCAGCTGCAGCCTTTCCTTTTTGGGAACTGAAGGCTCCGAAAGGAGTGTCACATAGTCGGGATTCTCTTTAAAGATTCCCTTCACTGCCTCCATTTCGCCCAGTATATCATCCGTAAGGTTCTCTTCCGCTGCCAGATCATACAGGCTCTGCCCATAAAGATCTCCAGCTTTAGTCATAAATTTCTCCTTCGTCGAAATTTCTTATTCGCATGCCATGAAAATTGCCTTTGGCAAGGGCATGCTCACCTTTACTTCATTTTCTTACGCCTTCAGCAGTAAATGCTTCAGGCTGATCCTAACCGACTTTAGTAATAAAGTCTTCTATAAGCTTCTTGTGATCGGCTTCACTGATTTCTTTTTCTACTACCTTGCCTGCAATTTCCATGGCAAGTGAACCGATCTCATCCTTAGCCTCATTGATGGCCTTTTTCTTTTCCTGCTCAATATCAGCGTTGGCCTTTGCCTTCAAAGCATTTGCCTGCTGTTCTGCATCCCGGACAATTGTCTCTGCCTTAGTCTCAGCTTCCTTCTGTGCATCTGACACGATCTTAGCTGCCTCAGCATGGGCATTTGTCAGGCTCTCTTCATATTGAGTTTTAAGAGATGTGGCTTCATCCTGGGCTTCCCTGGCTTCTCTTATCTCTTTATCCGCCAGATCCTTCCTCTTCTGCAGGATATCGTTGATTGGTTTGAACAAGAATTTCTTGATCAAGTATACCTGGATGAAAAGGTTGATTATCTGAATGATAAAGGTCCAGGGCACTAATGTAACCAGGTCCTGCGTTTCCGCATTCGCTGCTAATGCCAATAGAGCCATATGATTCATATCTTAATCTCCTTAAATCACTCTGCGTTTAGTTAAGGTATCCCATGAACATACCAGGTGCAACGAAGATAAGAAGAAGACCTGTAACGAAACCGTAAATACCGGTTGTCTCTGCAACGGCACAACCAAGAAGCATTGTTCCTGTTACATCGCCCTTACACTCAGGCTGACGTCCGATTGCCTCAAGAGCCTTGGAAACAGCAGTTCCTTCACCAATACCAGGTCCGATACCTGCGATAAGTGCACATCCTGCACCAATACCACAACCTGCAAGAGCAATACCTTTTGCTAGAATCTGAAAATCACCCATAGTTCTTTTGCCTCCTAAAACACTTTTTTGTTTTTATTTTGTGTTGCTTGCCATATTCAGTTGTATTACCTGTTACTCCTCAGCGGCGTTTGCAATGTACATTACAGTCAGCATACAGAAGATGAATGCCTGCATACATCCTGAGAACCAGTCAAAATAAACGCCTGTGATAGCAGGTAGACCTATGCCAAGGATTGGAATATTGGAAAGGAACTTTCCAACTGCTCCCGGTATCAGTCCAAACAGGGCTGCTGACGCAAGTCCCAATGCCCAGTAAATAAGTCCGTCAATAACTACGCCGGAAAGGATATTTCCGAAATGACGGCAAGCCATACTTACCGGTGTTGCCAACTCTGACAAAATATTGAAGGGTGTCATAACTGCAATAGGAGTTGTGAATCCTTTCAAATATCCGCCAAATCCGTTGGTCTTAATCTTCGTAGACGTGATCATGATGAACACGACTATCGCCCAGGCAGCTTCCGTTGACAGATCTGCTGTAGGACTTCGTAGCCCCACAAGGCTTATGAGGTTCGACACAACGCTTGTTGCGAAAAGAGCTGATACAAAGGGTATCAGTTTGTCGAACTTATTGCCTCCTGTGTTATTGCGGACAAAGTTGTTGCCCGTTTCAACCAGCATTTCTGCAAAAGCCTGCCTCTTTGAGATGTTCTCAACTCTGAGATCTCTCGTAAGGAAGATACACAGACCGGTGATTATGATCATAACGATCCAACTGACTATCAGTGTCTCTGTTATTTTCAGATCACCCAGGATAGGGATCCCGGTCTTAATGGTGGCGTATATCTTCGCATAATCAACTTCAAAGCTTTGACTCATGCTTTCGCCTTCAACCTCCTTTCCCCGCAGAAATGATACCGCGTAGTTTTATGAACAAGCTTGGAATAAATAATGTGATTATTACTGCGGCTGCATTGAACACAGGAATAGCTATTCCAAGTATTCCCCACAGGAGAAGCAAAAGAGTCCTGTTTCTGTAGCTGACTCCCATGGCCGCTCTGGCCTCTTTCTCGTCCTCCATTGATGCAACCTTTTGCACAGTGACTGCCATAAGGAAGAAATTGCCGATTGCATACACAGCTCCGAACAACCCTCCCAATATAACTTTATAGTCAAATGGTGCCCATGTAGGGAACACCATGTGCAAAACAAAGAATACGGCGTACATTATAAGAACACCAACGCACGTCCCCAAAGCAATTTTCCCCGTTTCAGTCTTTACGGCTGGCTGTAATTTCATACCCTAACTCTTCTCCCCTGCAAAATTAAATATGTCTACTGATATTAACCTCATTAGGGTCTCTTCTTAATCTATTCTTTTCTTCCTTGTGGACCACTGACAGATATACCTTATAGGCAGTTGTCATAGAAGCTCCCAGGCCCAGAATAAAGCCCGGTATATAAACCCAAATAGGTGCAGAAACCTTAGTTACTAAGAGATAACAAGCCACAAGACACATAAGAAGCGGCATAAGAAGTGACAGACCCAATTGGCCCACCATCGCAAACTGACCTATTAATCTGGACGCCTTTCTAACTTCCATCTTAAAAGATTCTCGCTCCTTCCTCATGTATCCTGATAGTCTCTGTAAAAAACAAAGACCCATAGTCTATTTTACTGCATTTAGCGCTATTTCACAATCAAAGTTAGACAATTTACACCATTTGCAACATTTTGTCCAAAAAGCAACAAAAAGCCGCTTCCACACTGGGTGGAAGCGGCTTTCATCCTAAAACTTTATAATAATTTTATCAAAATTTCGACAATTATTCCTGCTCTTCTGTAGCTGTTGTTTTAATGTGAAGCTCTTCAAGCTGCTTGTCTGTTACATATCCAGGAGCATCCATCATAACATCCTGAGCATTCTTGTTCATAGGGAAAGGAATGATCTCTCTGATTGTATCCTCTCCTGCAAGAA
>CAMVRW010000286.1 GCA_947169985.1 uncultured Butyrivibrio sp.
CCTCAAAGGAGCGGGTTACCTCTTTATTCTTAAAAAGCTCGTCAATACGCATATATATTCCTTTCGGTCCTTAGACGTTTATCTCTGCTGTAACGCCAAGAAGGTCTTTGTTTTCATCAAGTATAGGCTTTACCACCTCTGCCAGGAACTTCTCGACCTGGTGTGCGCTGCATCCAACGTACTTCTTAGGATCCATTGAAGCCTTAAGCTCATCAAGGCTTAAATGGAATGCAGGATCAGCAGCAATAAGTTCAAGGAGGTTATTGTCTTTTCCCTCTACCTTAACTGTCTTTCCGGCTTCCATGGAAAGCTCTCTGATCCTCTCGTGAAGCTCCTGTCTGTCGCCGCCTGCCTTTACTGCATCCATCATGATGTTCTCAGTTGCCATGAATGGAAGTTCTGCAAGCATGTGCTTCTCAATAACCTTAGGATAAACCACAAGGCCATCTACTACATTGATGCAAAGATCCAGAACGCCGTCTGTAGCAAGGAAGCCTTCAGGGATTGAAAGTCTCTTATTTGCTGAGTCATCAAGGGTTCTCTCAAACCACTGTGAAACCTCGGTGATTGCAGGGTTAAGCATATCTGTGATCACATATCTTGAAAGAGAACAGATTCTCTCACTTCTCATAGGATTTCTCTTGTAAGCCATAGCTGAAGATCCGATCTGGCTCTTTTCAAAGGGCTCCTCAACCTCCTTCAGATGCTGAAGTAGTCTGATGTCCTGGGCCATCTTTGTGGCTGATGAGCAGATTCCTGCAAGGACGTTGATGACCTTCATATCGATCTTTCTTGAGTAGGTCTGTCCTGAAACTGCCATGCAGCCCTTAAAGCCCATCTTCTCAGCAAGCATTGGATCAAGCTTATCTACCTTTGTAAGGTCTCCGTCGAAAAGTTCAAGGAAGGATGCCTGTGTTCCTGTGGTTCCCTTTGAACCAAGGAGTTTCATATTATCAAGAATATAGTCCAGGTCCTCAAGGTCAATTGTGAAATCCTGAAGCCAGAGAGTAGCTCTTTTACCTACTGTTGTAGGCTGTGCAGGCTGGAAATGTGTAAATCCAAGGGTTGGCTGATCCTTGTACTTGTCAGCAAACTTGGAAAGCTCGGCGATTACGTTGATCAGCTTCTTGCGGACCAGCTTAAGGCCCTCTGTCATTATGATGATATCTGTATTATCGCCAACATAGCAGCTTGTGGCTCCAAGATGGATGATTCCCTTAGCCTTGGGGCACTGCTGACCGTATGCGTAAACATGGCTCATTACGTCGTGGCGGACTTCCTTCTCTCTTGCTCTTGCCACCTCGTAGTTGATGTCGTCCTTATGTGCTTTAAGCTCATCAATCTGCTCCTGGGTGATGTTAAGGCCCAGGTCCTTTTCTATCTCTGCCAGTGCTATCCAAAGTCTTCTCCAGGTCCTGAACTTCATGTCCTGGGAAAAGATATATTGCATCTCTTTACTTGCATAACGCTCTGAAAGTGGGCTGCTGTAACGATCTGTACTCATAATGTCCTCCTCTGTTAACAAACTATTATTTATCGCTCAAATTCTCCGCGAATATCCCCTGTTGGTGGATCTACAGGATACTGTCCGGTAAAGCATCCCTTACAGATTCCGAGATTTCCGCCAACCATTTCCTCAAGTCTTTCTATTCCAAGGTATGCCAGGGAATCTGCTCCGATGATCTTGCAGATATCCTCAACATTTCTATTATACGCTATAAGTTGGTCTCTTGCAGGCACATCTGTTCCAAAGTAACATGGCCACAAAAATGGCGGTGAACTTACTCGCATGTGTACCTCTTTTGCCCCGGCATCGCGAAGCATCCTGACGATCCTGTCTGAGGTAGTTCCACGGACAATGGAATCGTCTATCATAATGATCTTCTTGCCCTCAACGGCGCTTCTCAGGGCGTTGAGCTTAATCTGGACGCTGGATTCACGGTTCTTTTGCTTAGGCTTTATGAAGGTTCTTCCTATGTAGGAATTCTTGACAAAGGCCTGGCCATAAGGAATGCCTGATTCAAGAGCATAGCCAAGGGCTGCTACATTTCCTGATTCAGGAACGCCCACTACCATATCTGCATCAACAGGTGAATCCTTGGCAAGAAATCTTCCTGCAGCTATTCTTGCATCGTAGACACTTATGCCGTCAATTGTGCTGTCCGGTCTTGCAAAATAAATATATTCAAAGATGCATCTTGCATGTTTTTCCTTAGGGATGCACATGGATTTATCTGATCTGATACCGAAGTCAGGAGAAATTGTAACTATCTCGCCCGGCTCCACGTCTCTTATAAAGGTGGCTCCGATGGTATCAAGAGCGCAGGTCTCTGATGCCAGAACGTAACAGTTCTCACGTCTTCCGATCACAAGAGGCTTGAATCCGTAAGGGTCCCTTGCTCCAATAAGCTTTCTTGGAGACATGATCACAAGGCTGTAGGCGCCCTTTATCTTAAGCATTGCCTTTCCCACGGCTTCCTCTACAGTTTTGGAAACCAGACGCTCTCTGGCAATATGATATGCAATTACTTCTGAATCAATAGTAGTCTGGAAAATCGCGCCGGTATAAGAAAGCTCATGACGAAGCTCAGGCGCATTGACAAGGTTACCGTTGTGGGCAAGCGCAAGGGTTCCCTTAACATAATTTAGAACAAGAGGCTGGGCATTTTCTCGGGTGCTGCTGCCGGCAGTAGAATAGCGCACGTGTCCAACACCGATATCTCCCCTCAGCTTATCAAGCTCATCCGGAGTAAAGGCTTCATTTACAAGGCCCATGTCTTTAAAGCTGAGGACCTTCCCCTTAGGGCCCTTGGTATCGCTTACTGCTATACCACAGCTCTCCTGGCCTCTATGCTGAAGAGAGACAAGCCCGTAATAGATGGAGTTCGCAACGTCTCCACCATCAAAATCATACATTCCAAAGACGCCACACTCTTCACCAAGGTGTTTATATGGCTCTAACCTGGTATCACTACGCATAGTTACTCCTCCTATCAAGCCACAATCATACCAATAAATTAAGGGCATGGCAAGGATGTTATTTGTTGGCTTTATACACCATCCTATACACATCTGCTTCAACATGCGTCATCCTTTTCAAGCTGTATATGCATAGAACATACTAAATGGTCATTAAGGGGGAGCAAGATATAACTTGCTCCCCCTTATTACAAGTATATTTAATCCAAGTGGTGTCTAGTGCAGCATCCCAAACGGGTCACCGTCGGCAGAAACGGTCATGCGTTTCCAACAGGTTCCGTCAATGGTGGCGTATATGGCCTTTACATTTATCAGCTTCTATGTTGTTTCATTTATTTGCCTGTGAATAAAGCAACATCTTTTAAGTTAAGCGCAATTTAATTGTTGACAATATACAAATTGTGTGCAATTATTTAGTCAT
>CAMVRW010000287.1 GCA_947169985.1 uncultured Butyrivibrio sp.
CCCAGCATACCAAATCTACCAGCCGAGCGTTTTCCCTCATTACACAGTCCCAAGCTGCATCCTGTAATATTTCTCATAAAGACCTCCCTGCTTAATCAGTTCCTTGTGAGTTCCACGTTCCTTGATACCGTCGCCATCAAGAACAATTATCTCATCTGCTCCCAGGATTGTAGACAAACGGTGGGCAATGGTTATGGTAGTCCTTCCCACAGCCAGCTGATCCAGACTCTCCTGAATATATCTCTCACTCTCGTTATCCAAAGCACTTGTAGCTTCATCAAGAATCAGTATTGGAGGGTTCTTAAGGAACACCCTGGCAATGGCAATCCTCTGCTTCTGTCCGCCGGAAAGCCTTGCTCCGCGCTCTCCAACCTCAGTGTCAAAGCCCTTTGGCAGCGTCTCAATAAAGCCAAGAAGATCTGCATTCTTAGCAGCCTCCACAATCTCCTCCATGGTCGCATCAGGCTTTCCATAGGCAATATTCTCTTTTACAGTACCATTGAAAAGATATACATCCTGTTGAACTATACCGATGAAGGAACGCAGGGACTTCTGGGTAACAGTCCTTATATCAGTCCCATCTATCAGCACCTGTCCGCCGGTAACATCATAGAACCTGGGAAGTAATGAACAAAGCGTAGTCTTTCCGCCGCCTGATGGTCCCACAATGGCAACGCTCTTTCCTGCTTCCACATGTAAGTTGATGTCCTTAAGTACAGTCTCTTCTTTCTCGTAGGAAAAAGAAACATTCTTGTAGTCAATTACGCCTGAAACACCAGAAAGTTCCCCTGCATCAGGGTCATCCACGATCTCTGGCATAGTCTCCATTACTTCCATAAATCTCTCAAAGCCTGCAAGGCCCTTCTGTAGCTGCTCTGTAAACTCGACCAGAACGTTGACAGGGTTGATGAAGATATTGATGTAAAGAGCATAGATAGCCAGGTCTGTTGCTGAAAGCTGTCCCTTTGCAATAAAGAACCCACCTGCCACCAGGACTGTTACAAACATCATTCCTTCAAAGAAATTGTTTCCTGAAAAGAAAAGAGCCATCTGCCTGTAGTTTGCCTGCTTGGAATCAAGAAAGGCAAGATTAGATTTGCTAAACTTATCTGCCTCAATATCCTCCCCTGTAAAAGACTTCACAACCCTGATACCACCAAGGGTATCCTGTAGAGAAGAATTGATCCCTGCAATCTTCTTTCTGTTGTCAGAAAATGTTGCTCTCATACGCCTGTTCTGGCTTATGGAAAAGACAGCCATACAAGCCACTACAGCCACCAGGCACAAAGTCATAGGAACATTTATCCTCATCAGCAAAATAAAGGATCCCACAATCTTCACCACAGAAATAAATATATTCTCAGGTCCATGATGGGCAAGCTCTGAAATATCGAAAAGATCCGACACCAGCTTACTCATCATCTCACCGGTATTGTGAGTGTCATAGTAGGAAAAAGAAAAGGCCTCGAACCTGTCAAACAGCTCTTTTCTCATACCGGATTCCATCCTGGCTCCCATCATGTGTCCCTGATAGGTAACATAATATCTGCAAAGGAATCTCACCACATACATAAGGATCAGCAAAAGAGCTATCACCCCGAGCCTTGAAAGAATAACCTCCGGGCTTTCCAAAAACAGGGTTTCCCTGAGTATCCTTAAAAACTGCGGAAATGCCAGGTCAATAACCGAAAGGATCGATGCACAAAGGAGATCCAAAAGGAATACTCCTATGTACGGCTTGTAATATGGAATGAACTTTCGTATAAGTTTCATAACTCTCCCTTTTTAAAAATTGCCACCACTAAAAACTAGTGGTGGCAAACAAGTCTTATTTATCGTCATCAAGATCGAGGAACTCAAACTCGAAATCATCCTCATCTCCAACGAAGTTTCTGGTCTTACGTCTTGGTGCTTCAGGAGCAGGTGCGGAAGCTTCAGAATTTCTGTAGGAAGGTCTTCTAACAGGACGCTCCTCTCTTTCCTCTACATCCTCTCTTACTCTCTGTCTTGAAGGTCTCTCTTCAGGATTTCTCCTTGGAGCTCTCTCCTCATCGTACTCAGCTCTGCGCTGTCTTACAGGTCTGTCCTCAGAATCCTGATCTCTTCTGGATCTTACAGGTCTCTCAGCATCCCTCTCAGGTCTTACTGTTCTCTCCTCAGCAGAAGGTCTTCTTCTTGGACGCTCCTCTTCTTCCTCTTCCTCATCACGAGCTCTCCTTCTGGATGGCTGAGAATAACGATCATATTCTTCCTCTTCTTCCTCATCCTCATAGTAAAGAGAATCACGAAGCTTAAGTGCCAGGAGAATAACACCTACAACCAGTGCTGCGATAACAACTCCAAGAATGATAAGAACTGTCTTGTAATTGTTGTTTGTCTTAATGAGCTTGTTTACTTCGTCACTGCTCTTTGCAGCCTCGATAAGCTCGTTAACCTTTACTCTGTATCCTTCAACATTGTCATAGAGGTACCAGATTCCTGTACCCTCTTCATCTGTAACATAAACAAGTGAATATGTGCCATCGCCGGCTTCGCTGGTAACTGTACTTCCAGCCTGGGACTGCTCAGCTTCCTGTGACTCTTCGCCGCCTTCTGCAACTTCGCCTTCGCCGCCTTCTACAGCTTCGCCTTCACCACCTTCGGCTCCTTCAGTATTCTCAGCAGGAGCTGCTTCGCTAACCTGAAGAAGATCGCTTCTGATGAATCCCTGTTTGTCATTGCCAAAAGTTACCTGATACCAGGTCTTGTTATCTGTGCCTGTTGCTTCACCTGTGATGGTTACTGTGTCTCCCTTGGAAACCTTTCCTACAGCGTCATAGGCTGTTCCTGCACCCTGACGAACATTAACATTGTCAAGAGTTGTTCCTGTCTTGGTATCTGTTGCTGTAACTGTTGTAGCAGGAAGTGAAGCAGCTGCTGCATTAGCCTGTGTTGTGTTAGTTGTTGTAGTAGATGATGTTGATGAAGATCCACCAGACTTTGAAACAAGATCACTTCTTACATAACCGTATTCGCTCTTGTTTACGCGGATCTTGTACCATACATAACCTGAAGCATCTGTTGCCTCATCTACAATATCGATCTTGTCACCGTTCTTAAGGCTTGATACCTGTGAAGCTGTTGTGCTTGCTGAAGATCTTACCTTAACATTATCTGAGGATACTGTTCCTGTAGTCTCAGTATAGGCAAATGCCTGTACTCCTGCAGAAATAAAGATTGCAGCGCTGACCACCATGGACAGTCCTATGGATAATAATCTCTTTCCTGTCTTTTTCATATTTTACTCCTCCGTTTCATCAATTGCCTTACCTATATCATGGCGCATGTACTTATTCTCAAAGTCAACCCACTCTGTGGCCTCGTATGCTTTAGCACGAGCTTCCTTCACAGTGTCCCC
>CAMVRW010000288.1 GCA_947169985.1 uncultured Butyrivibrio sp.
AATATCAGTATCGAGCTTTCAAAGCTTAATTTCGTTGAACTTGTTAATAAGACAATCGGAGAGTTCTTTGAAAAGTTTGAGACAAATAATCTTCAGATCATTTTCAAGCCTGAGCTGCAGAACATGGAAATCACGGCAGATGCCAGACACCTTTGGAGAGTTATAGAAAACCTACTGAATAATGTATGTAAATATGCTCTTTCAGGCACCAGAGTTTATTTGGATATGCACAAAGAGAAAAACGAAGAAGGAAAAGAGAGGGTGTTGTTCTCTATTAAGAATATCTCGGCTTCTGAACTTAATGTAGACTCAGATGAGCTGACAGAGAGGTTCATCAGGGGAGACGTTTCCAGAACAACTGAAGGGTCAGGACTTGGCCTTTCAATAGCCAAGAACCTTACAGTTGCCATGGGCGGAACCTTTGATATCAGGCTGGATGGAGACCTGTTTAAGGTAATAATCGGCTTTGACTCAGTTGAATAACAATAATAAACCCTACTCGATTGCATATTATTCGTAAAGCTCAGGAGCAATAAGTCCTTTGTTGTATTTGTCTATGATCTCGTGGATCTTTTCTGTAGGCATGTTAACAGTTGACATTGATGCATCGTGATTAAGGAAATCAATGATGGTTGCCAGGAACTTGCCCATATCTGCAATGAAGAGATAATCTCTGGACTTAACATCATCATTCATATAGGTCAGGTTAGTGGTGATGACTGCATCAAAATACTTTTTCTCATAGCCTTCATCAAATTTTGCCATACCATCTGTAAAGAGACCAAAGGTGGAGCAGATAAATACTCTTTTGGCACCCATATTCTTAAGCTGCTTGGCTGTGTCGATCATACTGGAGCCTGAGGAGATCATGTCATCGATGATGATCACGTCTCTGCCTGTGATATCTGATCCCAGGAACTCGTGAGCAACAATAGGATTGGATCCATTTACAATGTGGGCGTAGTCACGTCTCTTATAGAACATACCTGTGTCAGCGCCAATTACATTAGCGAAGTAAACAGCTCTGTCTAAAGCACCTTCATCAGGAGAGATTACAGTAAGGTGATCCTTATCTACTGTGAGATCATCAATGTGAGATAAAAGAGCCTTCATAAACTGGTAGGATGCCAGGAAATTATCAAAGCCCCCAAGAGGCTTGGCATTTGAAATTCTTGGATCATGGGCATCAAAGGTTATGAAGTTCTGGATACCCATATCATGAAGCTCTTTAAACATCTGAGCTGCATCCAGTGATTCCATTCCAGTTCTCTTGTGCTGTCTTCCCTCATAGAGGAAGGGCATGATAACGTTTATTCTCTTGGCTTTACCTGTGATGGCGCCAATGACTCTTTTCAGATCCTGATAATGATCATCGGGAGATTTGTGGTTTACATAGTTGTACATCTTATAGGTGATGCTGTAATTGCAGACATCCGTAAGAATGTATACATCATTTCCTCTGACACTTTCATTGATAGTGGCCTTGGCTTCACCGCTGCCAAATCTGTCAAGACTGTAGTTGATCAGATAGGAATCCTTAGCATATCCGTGGAATGCTGGATCAAAATCCGGCATGGAATAGAGGGTTTTTCTGAAACCGGAGATATAACGATCAACACTTTCACCCAGTTCCTTGGCTGATTCCATAACGATCAGATTTAAGGGGGCTACAGGTATCAAGCTTTCAAGTTGATGAAAATCAGGCATACTAATTCCTTTCCTGAATATTGATATTATTGGTATGCATAACGCTCCACTTACTGTTTTAACATCTGCGTTACTGACACGTCAAGGAATTTAATGTATAATTTAATGTGATTGTGAGGAAATCTATGGATAAACAAAAGGGCCATATTATTGGCACAGTGCTGCCTGGCAGTATTGCAGAAGAGATGGGAATAGAGGCAGGGGATCTGCTTCTTGAAATTAATAACGAAAAGATCACAGACATCTTTGACTATCAGTATCTGGTTCAGGACGATCATCTGGATGTGCTTATCAGAAAGGCTAATGGCGAGGAATGGCTTCTGGATATTGACAAGGATTACGACGAGGAACTTGGTATCGAATTTGAAAATGGACTTATGGACAATTACAGGTCCTGTTCCAATAAATGTATTTTCTGCTTTATAGATCAGATGCCAAAGGGCATGAGGCCTACCTTGTATTTCAAGGATGATGATTCAAGACTATCCTTCCTTCAAGGGAATTATGTGACTCTTACAAATATGTCAGATGCAGATATAGACAGGATCCTTAAGTATCACCTTTCACCTATCAATGTGTCTTTTCAGACAACGAACCCAGAGCTTAGGTGCAAGATGCTTGGAAACCGCTTTGCCGGAGAAGCACTTAAGAAGGTGGACAGGCTCTGTGCAGATGGTTCAGGTATCGAGCTTAATGGACAGATTGTTCTTTGCAAGGGTGTAAATGATGGAGAAGAGCTGGAGAGGTCTATAAGAGATCTGACAAATTATATCCCTAACCTCCAGAGCGTATCTGTTGTTCCGGTAGGACTTTCCAAGTACCGTGAAGGCTTGTATCACTTAGAACCCTTCGATGGGGAAGATGCTGGAAAAGTTATAGACCTTATCGAGAGCTGGCAGAAAAAGATATATAATGAACATGGCATTCACTTTATCCATGCCAGCGATGAGTGGTATTTCCTGGCGGGAAGAGATTTTCCGGAAGCTGAAAGGTACGATGGTTATATACAGCTTGAAAATGGCGTTGGAATGATGCGACTTTTGAAGGACGAGGTTGATGAAGAATTTGAAAACCTTCAAAAGGAATACGAAAAAGAGCTAAAAGGCTTGAATAGAGAGATTTCTCTTGCAACAGGAAGACTGGTATATCCCTGTATAAAAGAGATTGCAGAAAAGGCCATGGCTATTTGCCCTGGACTAAAGGTCCATGTTTATGAGATAATCAATGAGTTTTTTGGCGAGAGGATCACGGTATCGGGGCTTTTGACAGGCCAGGATATAATAAAACAGCTAAAAGGGAAGGAACTTGGAAGCATGCTGTATCTTCCTGAGAACCTTCTTCGTAGCGGAGAGAACTATCTTCTCGATGATGTAACTACATTAGATATAGAAAAGGAACTGGATATAAAGGTTGGCATAGCTAAATGTGACGGCCATGACCTTGTCAGGGATCTGTTCGGACTCTGACAGCTCTTTTATCCGGTATAGGAAACTTAAATGAGCAGAAAAAATATTGTGGCGGTGGTGGGTCGCCCTAACGTAGGAAAATCCACCCTCTTTAATGCTCTGGCGGGATCGAGGATAGCTATTGTCCAGGATACACCGGGAGTAACAAGAGACAGAATTTATCAGGATGTGGAGTGGCTTAATCACAGCTTTACTCTCATTGATACCGGTGGTATTGA
>CAMVRW010000289.1 GCA_947169985.1 uncultured Butyrivibrio sp.
ATCCACTGTACCCGTCAGTCATAAGGTACCCGTGGAATCCTTCAAGGAACTCCTTTGCAGTATCTCCCGCCCGTGTCGGAGAATAGTGGAACAGAACTATCTGCTCCGGATCAAACTCTCCCGAACGGAAAACCCACATGTACGACCTTGATTCAGCCCTGCGCCCTGGTTCTTTGAGCACCTGTACGGGCGTTTCGTCTGCCATTGCATATCTTCCGGCAACAAGCTTTCTCTGGAAGTAATTGCACATAGGCTTGAAGAACTCTTCAGCGTTATTGATTATCCAGTTGGCAATGGTTCCTCTGCAGATTTCGGCTCCGTACATCTTGAAGTCTTTTTCCTGTCTGTAAAGAGGAAGAGAGTTAACATACTTCTGATACATTACCCACGCAACTGTTCCGGCAGATGCCATGCCGTGCAGCATATGTGCCTGACCGTCGCGTCCTCTTACGATGTGCGGGACCTCAGCATTTATCTTGCAGTTAGGACATCCATAGCTGACACTGTAGTAATCAATGATCTTGATACTTGGCTTAATGAATTCGATCTCTCTGCGAAGGAATTCTTTACCAATCCTCTCAAGAGGAGTGCCACAGACATCGCAGATGCGCTCATCTTCAGGAACATCAAGAATAACCTCCTGGACAGGGAGGCCTGCAAACTTATCAGACATCTTGGATTTTTTCTTGCGGGTATGTTTCTCGACGGTGGTGAATTCCTGTTCCTCGGGATCAGGATCAGCCTTTAGAGTTTCGGCTTCATTGAAGAGATTCAGCTGTCCTTCAAAATCATCACGTTTCTCACTTGATCTGCCAAAGAGTTTCTTGGTGAGGTAATCTATCTGTTCCTGTAGGACTTTTTCTCTTTCGATATGTTCCTGCTCTTTCAGAAGATGTTCCTCTTCGCGTTTGTTAGCAGCCTCAATGAGTGCGTTGAGATTTCTGATGGTGGTATTCAGTTCTTTCACGGTGTCCTTCAGCTCAATGAGCTGCTGGTCCTTGGAATCTCTCGCCACGACAGCCTCCTTACATCTGATATATAGATTTTATCAGACTTACAAGGCAATTAATATCGGTAAAAGTGCCAAAGTGATCTGAAAACCGGCATCTAATTAATCCGATATAAGGCGATTTCAGAATTATGCACAAAAACTGATACACAGACCTTAAGAGGCTCTAATGGCCTTAGGTTGCTCTATATCGATACCTGAGAGAAGCCAGTCGAACTCGCGCCAGGTCAGGTTGCGTACTTCATCCTTGTTTCTTGGCCAGCGGTATCGTCCCTGTTCGGCGGATAGTCTTTTGTAGAACAGTATGAATCCGTCCGGCTCCCAAAGAAGCATCTTGAACCTGTCAGCCCTTCTCCCACAGAAGAGATACAGAGCCCTGCTTCTTGGATCCATGTGGAGCTTGTCTTCGATTATGGCACAGAGGCCATCGATAGACTTTCTCATGTCAGTGTAGCCGCAGACAATGTAGATCTCATCTGCAGCTGTTATATCGCCGATCATACGAAGCTCCTTAAGGCTGAGAGAGTCCTGGTTACAAGATCCGGATCAGCTCCGTTGCAGAGAGAAATATGTACATCTCCAAGACTTATCTCTATCATATGTGAATTGTCAATGTGCGGTGCCGCCTCAGGAATGATCTTCTGTGGCGGCTGGATATCAGGAACGATATCCACTTTGACCACATCCTGTTTTGGAATGGCCAGGTGATATATATCATCAGCGCTGCGAGGAGGAATTGCATAAGAACATTTCCGCAGCCTTTTGATAGCAGTGTTTAATGAATGACGGCTGATACCATTTAATGCGCACCATTGAGCGTCCGATAAACCGCTTTTACGGCACTCCTGGACGAGCTTGAACCACTCATCTTTAGTACGATAATGCTTGGGATCTGACATAAGCTATCCTTTCCATGTGACACCAAAATGAAGTTCATAAGTTCAAGTGTTCACACTAAAATGTAGTTTATAGTTCAAATCCATTATGAGTGATTGGGGGACGCATTCACATCCGCCGGATTATTTCGCGCTTACCACAAGGCGGCTGTCGGGAAAGAGTAATCTCCCCGGCAGCCGCCCTGCGTTAAGAAATAAGAGAAAGAATTTGGCAACAAGTGTATTAGTTAGTTTTTAACTATCATCTTTCCGCCGCGCTTTGATACTACATCAAAGATAACCGCTGCAAGAAGAACTGCGCCCTTAACCACTTTCTGCATGTTGGCATCAACACCCATAAGTGACATACCAAGGTTGATAACACCCATAAGTACAGCTCCTACGATAACACCGGGAACTGTTCCGATTCCACCATAGGCAGAAGCACCACCTATAAAGCAGGAACCAATTGCATCCATTTCATAGTTCTGGCCATAAGTAGGCTGAGCAGATGTAAGTCTTGCAATTGTAACCATTGCTGCCAGAGCTGCAAGGAAGCCCATGTTTGTATATGCAAGGAAGTAAACCTTGTTTGTGTTAATACCGGAAAGCTTTGTTGCCTTCTCATTGCCACCAACTGCATAGAAATGTCTGCCGATTGTTGTGTTCTGTGTAATGTAACCGTAAACAAGTACAACTAAGATTACCCAAATGAGTACTGTAGGTAGTCCTTTGTGCTGAGCAAGCTTATATGCAAAAAGCATTACTACAGCAACTACAGCTGCTGTTTTTGTAAGGAACGCCCAGAAGGCCTCTGTCTCGTAACCATGTTTATTCTTGTTGATACGTGTTATAACCTGAAGAGCCACAAAGATCACTACTGCAAGAAGTCCTCCAAAAAGACAAGTCAGGTTAAGCTCGCCATTTCCAAATACATCATGGATATAGCAGTCAGCTCCGCCGCCAAAAAGGTTAACGAATGTTGTCTGATCTTTGATTGAAACTGTAAGACCATTAAGCACAACGTTTGAAAGTCCTCTAAAAGCAAGCATTCCGGCAAGAGTAACAATGAAAGGTGGAATTCTTACAAAAGCAATCCAGAATCCCTGAAAAGCACCGATAGCTGTTCCGATAAGAATCATTGTAATGATAGCAAGCCATGTAGGAACATTGAGATTAACCATAAGAATTGCACCTATAGCACCTACAAAGCAAACTACTGAACCAACTGAAAGATCAATATTACCACCTGTCAAAATACAAAGGAGCATACCGGTTGCAAGAATGAACACATATGCATTCTGTGAAATCAGGTTACTTACATTCATAGGAAGAAGTATTGCTCCACCTGTTCTCCATGAAAAAAACGCTACTACAATAATTAAGACTATTACCATGGTGTTTTTCTTCAAAAACCCCAAAACCTGTTCCTTATTCATTACTTTCCTCCTATTTCTTTATTATCATTCCAGCGGGTCATATGTCCAAAGCTTT
>CAMVRW010000290.1 GCA_947169985.1 uncultured Butyrivibrio sp.
CGAAAAAACAAATCCGCATAAAAGATCTGAAGAACATTCCCCTGTTCTGCTCTGATCAGGCATGGAATAACGATATAAAGAAATGGGCGGGAAACGACTTTTCTGATTTATGTCTTGAAGGCTCCTTCAGACTTGCTTACAACGGTTCCATTTTTGCAAGGGAAGGTCTCGGGTATCTGCTGACCTTTGACAAACTGATAGATACCTCAACTGAAAGCGGGCTCGTATTCATCCCCTTATATCCAAGACTCGAAACCCGTCTGTATATAGCATGGAACAGACATCAGGCATTTACACCTATTGCGGAACGCTTTTTGAACCTTCTTAAATCATCCTTTGAAATCAAAACGAATAATTAAAAAAAGACCGTCAAACGGTCTTAAAATCTATCTGCTTTCCCTCAAAGCTTAGACCCGACTTGTATGCCTGCTGCGTCTGCACACTGCCTTCAAGCTTATAAGTCTTGCCATCTTTTACAAATCTGCGACCGGTACCACAGAAGACAAATGTCACACTCCATATTTCTTAAGGTCTACTCTGCCACCTATCACCTCAACACCTTCTGCTTCAAGCAGCTTTGCCTGTACTCCAACACCTCCAAAAGCAAACTCTCCTGAAAGCTCTCCCTTGGCATTTACCACTCGAAAACATGGAATATTCTCCGGGTCGGGATTCTTGTGAAGCGCATTTCCCACAGCCCTTGCCATCTTCCGATCACCTGCTGCCTCCGCCACCTGCGCATAGGTTGCAACATGTCCGTATGGAATCTGCTTCACCGCCTCATAGATTCTCTTCGACGGACTATCCGATATAAGATCGTAACTCTCTGCAATCATCAATTTGATGTCATCCTCCGGAATCGTACCATCCAAAATAATGGTGTTCCAATGCTCCTTGTTCTGATGGTAGCCAGGGATAACAGATGCGTAAATATCTCTCCAAAACAAGGCTTTTTCCGGGTCCACCTTCACATTTAGATTGATATAACCATCACGTTCATATGTCCATAGAAAGGCTTTCTTATTCCATTTGTACCTGACAAGCTGCCAGTTGGTATCCTTGAACGGCGCGTCCTGATATGTGTCCGGAAGGGACAGTCCATAGGTAAGCGCCTCATCTCGCGTTAACATAAAGCGTCCTTCCAAAGTTCTTCCTTAATCCCGGGAATAACTGTATTATCATCTAGCCATTTTAATGCCTTCTTACAGGTTGAACATTTTGAGTAACAATATACTTTAACCATTGTTTTTGTCCTTTCTTGTGTTGTTGTGGAGGTTGTGAGGGTGTGTGCATGTATTATGCAAGATAATGTAATTATAGCATATATTGACAGTTCTTTACTTGACTTTTGGAATTCAATCGAAAGTATGACAATGTACCTGTCTCTTTTTCAATAACCTTAAAACAAAACGACGGCGAGGAATCTTTTTTAACTCTTTACCGACGCTTTTTCCAATTTCAGTTTTTACAATAGATACATTTATGCCCCGTAGTCTGATAACATATATTGCAGGAAATACATTTTGCTGGTGAACTGTCTCCTGACTTCCACCTGTTTGGCAGATTTGGTTCACATATAAGCGGCCTAGATAAAGATAAAAATTCCACTCCGCCTTCATTCAGAATCTTTTGCATGTTGTTGACGCTCCGATGTCCTCCCACAAGAATAATTGGAATATCTGTCATTTCCGAAACCTCATAAGCGTATTCCTTAAAATATGCTTCATTTACACCTGGCTTTATCCCCGGAACTGAAGTTCCATTTCCACTTATTTCTATCGAGTTTATCCCTGCATCTTCACATAGTTTGCAGATGGCGAAGCTTTCCTGTGCGTCAAGACCTCCTCTCATGAAATCAGAACAGTTTATCTTCATTGTTATATGCATAGAGGAAGCTTTTTCACGGATACCATTTATTATCTCAACAAGTATCCTTCCTCTTTTTTGCGAACTCCCTCCAAATCCATCCTTGCGATGATTGTAAGCCGGAGATATAAAACGGCTTAGGAAAAAACCGTGTGCAGCATGTATCTGAACTCCGTCATATTCCGCTTTATCAGCTCGGATTGCAGCATCTATAAAAAGCGAGATCACTTTGTGAATATCCTCTTTTCTCATATCATCCGGTTCTATTCCGTTTGCATACTCTCCCAATGCTATCTGCACTATGACCGGACAGCTTTCTTTATGACACAGATCAGTTAGCCTTTTATGTTCAGGTATCAGCTCATCATCTGACAATCTGACCATCCCTCCAAAATAATGATCATCCCCTGCCACGGATGTAAAACCCGTAATAATCGCGCCAATACCGCCCTTCGCAAGTTCTTCGTATGTGTCATATAACTTATCGGGTATATGACCGTCTATATCAGCCATGCCTTCCCATGTAGCAGAGCGAATCAGCCTGTTCTTTAACATGATATTATGGAGCTTTGCCGACTCAAAAATCTTCTTTTCTGACATATGCTCACAACCTCCATTTTACAGCGTCCCTACTCTCGAAGTACGATTGATCGCACTCTGATTCACATGGTCTATGCTCCATGATAATCTATCCAGCATCCGCTTCTTTTCGTCTTTCAAAACTCCCTCTATCTTGACGGAATCCAAAGGATGTACTGCCCAGAAATAACACTCCGGCAGCTCCAATCCGGAGAGAAATTCCCGCTCTTCCTCCAGGTTTTCTTTTTCGGTCGCAGGCATAAAGGCTCCCGTTTTAATGTCTTCATCAAGCTGTGTTCCCACAAAAGCAGACATTGTATTAATCAGAATCTTGTCGGGCTTGATCTCATTTTCCAATGCCGCAGATGCCCTGGCACATTCCAGTCCTCTTCCTTTTCCCGCCGTTCCCAGCATCAGCAAATCGCAATGATGTATGCCGGCAGCATTAAGCCTCAGACATTGTTTTTTTGTCTCATCCGCAGAGTAACCCTTGTTCAGATTCTCCAATACGTCATTCAATCCACATTCCACGCCAATGTAAAGATCATCCACTCCTGCCTCTTTGAGCGCCTTAAGGTCATCATCCGATTTTGATGCAATGTTATCCGTCCGTGCATACATGGTGATCGTCTTTACATTCGGAAGATACTTTTTAATCAGGTCAATCCTCTCTAAAAGGTTTCTAGCTGACAATGCAAAAGGGTCTGCTCCTACAAGATAAACACGTTCCATTCGTTCACAATATTTTCCATAACTGCGTTTCGTTTCTGTCAAATAGTCCTCTACCTCCGGGATAGACAGCATCCTGAACGGAATACCTTGATACATGTTGCAGAATGTGCAACTGTTATGTGTACAGCCTTCCGTAATGGGAAGCAGAAATGTATTTGCCTCTATCGGAGGCCTGTATATCGTTCC
>CAMVRW010000291.1 GCA_947169985.1 uncultured Butyrivibrio sp.
CAGCTCTTTTACCATAATGGGAACAAAGCCTTCTGAATCAGGTAAAGCCTCACCTATTCCTGCATGAGCCGGGAATCCTGAGGGCTTCCTGCCTTTAAGAGCAGCCCTTACTCCATCCTCAAACTGCTTACACCTTGTTATCTCGCGACTTGAAAGATGGAGCCTTTCTACCATTATCTGTCTGGCAGTCAAGTCTCCATCCTTATCAGTCACTATGTATATTAGTTCTCTAGCACTGTTTTCCATGTAACGTATTGTAGCATAAAGCCACTCACAGTATAACTATGTTTTCTCTCTTTGCATCAACCTTTACAGTCATGGGCATCATCAGCTTATCGCTGTTCTCAATCTTGTGGATGACTCCGCAGATAACGAAGATTACGCCATTGTAGGCCATATGGGTAATGTAAACCTTGGCCTTATTACCCTTTTGAATGGTATCCTGCATAGAAGCAATCTTCTCTTCCACCTCTCTGATCGTCTTTTCCTTGACGCCAATAGCTGCATTTATCTTAATCTTAAACTGCAGGATCTCTCTGGTCACCGTTCCGATATCCTGGAGCTTTTCCCTTTCCTTCTCTAGGATTTTCAGCTCTTCCTTATCTCTGGCAAGATCACTGTTTGCTATATTGTAGTCGCAAAGTACATTGTCAATGAACCCAACGCTGACAATGGTCTTGGCTCCGCCTTTGCTGCCTACAGTGGCACATTCCACCCCGGTAAGGCTCTTTATTGTACCGCCATAGATAACACCGTCATTTCCATAAGTCTTTACCAGGCCCTTTGTAACAACATTGCAGTTAACAAAGGAATTGGCATAAACATTGTTGGCATTTATGGCAACGCCCTCAAAGAACTTGCCGGAAACATCTCCCTTTGCGTCTATTCCGCCTCTTACAGGGCAGGTTGCTCCGCCTTTGACCACTACATTTCCGCCGCTGACAATGGTGGAGCTCTCCATATGACCACTTATGATCACATCGCCCGTAGCACGAATCTCTGATCCGGAAAAAACATCTCCCGTAACAATGACAGTACCATCATACCTTACGATCTTATCTGTGATCCTGACCTCAGGCATGATCATCATTTTCCTGATAAAGATCTTTCCATCTTCAATCTTCAGAATGCCTTTGTATTTTGCCACATAGGACACCCTGTCATTGAGGACCATAAAGCCCTCGCCCTGAAGGACCGGTATCTCTTTTCCCTTTTTGGCAACAACCACCTTACCAAAGACATCACAGCCATCTTTTCCTTTGGTGGATCTGTGGTATTTGGCCACAACATCACCAATGTTGACCATCATAAACTCGTCTATCCTTGAAATATCAAGCTCTCCGTCCTCGGTCTCTGAAATGCCTCCGCCTGCTGCGCCGGAAAAGAAATATTCATAATATCCATCCTGTCCATCCACCGCATCAACTCCTGCAGCCACCAGGTACTTTTCACCGGGCTTAGGATCTGCTGCGATCCGACGGAGCATAGTCTGGTCTATACCGGTTCTGATCTTATTTCTGAAAAGGAAGCCGTATAATACCTCCTCATTAAGCCCCTTCAGGTTTTCATTTTCAGGCAGGGTAAGCCAGCATAGCATTTTCCCATGGGTAAAAGACAGATAGTCGTCCTTGTGATCAAGCATTTTCACAAGAAGTTTCTGAGACTTGGAGTCACTGATCTCCATAGCCAGACCATCATCGCCTTCATCTTCATCATATACACCAAGAAGAAGATTCTGACGCATACGTCTCATATCCTTGGCAGTATACATCATGGAGGAATAGACACTTGTATCAAGACCTTCTTCAAGACCAATCCTGATCTCCTTCATCTGGTCAGCCCAGTAAAGAGGACTACTGAAAGAAGAAACATCTATCTGATGTTCAAGCCCAAGACGCATCTCCTGCATCTGTTGCCAGTTATACTGGGCATGGGCATACTGCTCCACGGCAATTCCATGCTCTAAACCGTAACGGACTTCCCTTATAGCATCTCCACGCATATCCAGGCTTATGTATTTGTTGATGGGAAGCTTCTCATTAAGAGCAATTCTTATTTCTTCCAGCTGTTCAGCATCAAACCCATTTGTGATGTAACCTGAAAGATCGATATTTTCCTTAAATGCCAGATGTAACTGATTAAGTATTCCGGCACCATATTTCTTTACCTTTTCCTCACTAAAAACAAGGCCATCCTCAGCGCTTTCCCTGATGACCCTCATCTTCATGTATGGCATATCCACATGAGCATAGGTAGAAACATCAACCTCGGCTTCCAGCCCCTTTCGGATCTCCCTCATCTGAAGGCTGTCAAAGGCCGGGTCAAGATAAAAGATAATTGGAAAATCCTCAGATACAGTTAGCCCCTTACGGATCTGCTTCATCTGAGCCGGAAGAAATTCTTTCTTGGCATAAACAGATACATCAATACCGGAAGCAATTCCCTTACGGATCTGATAGATCTGCTGACTGTCAAACCCCTGCTCTCTATAGGAAGACATGTCAATGCCCTGTACAAGTTCAAGCCTTATCTCTTCCATCTCAAGCCACGAAAGCTTAGGGTCAAGGAATTTATTTACATCAACATCATCTTCAAGGCCCTTTCTTATTTCTGATAGCTGAAGGGCATTGTAGTTGAATTGTTTAAGCTTTTCTGTATTGAAGCCTCTCTTTTTGAAAAGAGCCAGTTCCTTCTCCAGAGTGTCCCCGTCAAAAGAATCCAAACCGGCATATGTAGTGATATTAGGCTTAGTATCCATAGATTTAGCTATCATAGACTTCTCCCAAAGACATAATGCTAGGTACTAATAATTATATAAAAATATAGACGGTCTATGGATAAAAATTTCATAAAAAAAGCGGCAGGAGAACGGTTGTTTCAATCTCCTGCCGGAATAATACTTTTTATTTATGAGCAGCTTCTGCCAGCTCTTCTATGTTTATTTTTCATACACTTTACCCCTTGTCTCTCATCCTCTCGATGGCATCCATTGCAAGACGGCTTCTCTCACACTCTGATGCAGAAAGAGATATCTGCCATGCAAAAGGGCTTCCCTTCATATGCTCTGAAGCATAGGAAAGACCGTTGGTACGCTCATCCAGGAAAGGCCTGTCAATCTGGTTCGGATCTCCAAGAAGGATTATCTTGGTGTCCTTACCGGCTCTTGTTATGATACCCTTTGCCTGAGTAGGTGTCATGTTCTGAGCTTCATCAATGATCAGATAGGTCTTAAGGATAGACCTTCCTCTGATAAAGTTAAGAGCCTCACACTGAACGATTCCCCTTTCAAAAACTTCATCAGTCTTGCCCTGAAGCTCCTTCTCATCCTTGTAGCGCTCCTCCTCGTTGGA
>CAMVRW010000292.1 GCA_947169985.1 uncultured Butyrivibrio sp.
GCTCTTCAGAAGGAGCTAGGCCTTAAGGAAGACGACAAGATGATGATGATCGGTATCGTTTCAAGACTTACCGACCAGAAGGGCTTTGACCTTATCAACTATGTACTTGATGAGCTGTGCCAGGATGCGATCCAGCTTGTTGTTCTTGGAACAGGAACAGAGCAGTACGAGAACTCCTTCAGACATTTTGATTGGAAATATAACGACAAGGTTTCTGCAAACATCTATTATTCAGAGCCTATGTCACACAAGATATACGCAGCATCGGATGTATTCCTTATGCCATCGCTGTTTGAGCCCTGCGGACTTTCTCAGCTCATGGCCCTCAGATATGGTACAATTCCGATCGTAAGGCAGACTGGTGGTCTTATTGATACTGTTGAGCCTTACAATAAGTTTGAGAGTACAGGAACCGGATTTGGTTTCCTTAATTACAATGCTCACGAGATGCTTGGAACAATCCGTGAAGCTGAGCATGTTTACTATGATCAGAAGCGCGAATGGAACAAGATGATCGACAGAGCCATGGCAGTTGACTTCTCATGGAAGGTTTCTGCTGAAAAATATCAGGAGATGTATGATTGGCTTAAGCCATAAGTATTAGTTTTGGGCGGGAATGGAGAGTATTACAGAAAAAGAAAACTCTAGAAAAGGACTATTGGTTCAGGCCGGTATTCTTGCTATAGCAGGGGTAATATCAAGGATTATCGGTCTTCTCTATGGCAGTCCGCTGGCAGCTATTATCGGCGATGAAGGTAATGGTTATTATGCAGCGGCTTATGCTATCTATACCATAGTCCTTCTGATTTCTTCTTATAGCATTCCCTCAGCTATGTCAAAGATAATATCCAGTAAGCTGGCAGTTAAAGAGTACAGAAATGCGCAAAAGATCTTTAGGTGTGCACTTATCTATGTTGCAGTAGTCGGCGGCGCTGGCAGCCTTTTCCTGTTCTTTGGTGCTAATATCCTGGCTGCAGGCAGATCTGCTACAGTTCTTCGTTTCTTTGCGCCAACAATCTTTCTGTTCGGTTTTCTTGGAGTTTTACGTGGCTATTTCCAGGCCCACAGGACCATGGTGCCCACTTCAATATCCCAGCTTATTGAGCAGGTGTTCAATGCCATTGTCAGCATCAGCGGAGCCCTCATCCTTACGAGAATGGTGGGAGATGCAGTAGAAGACAAGGCAAAAAGAGCTGTTTACGGCGCTATAGGTAGTGCTCTGGGAACAGGCTCAGGAGTGGTAGTTGCTCTTATCTTCATGGCCCTTGTGTACAGGTACAATAGGCCTAAGATACATAAAAGGCTTGAGAAGGACACTCATGAGGAGATGGAAACCAGTAAGATCTTCAGGCTGATTTTCATGATCGTTACTCCGTTTATTCTGAGCACCTTTGTTTACAACCTTTCCACGTCACTTAACTCGACACTTTTTAGCAGGATACTCCTTCATGTTAAGAACATGGATGAGAGTTATATAGCTTTTGAATACGGTATATTTGCCAGAAAGGCCATGGTCATAACCAATCTTCCCATAGCCCTGGCAAGTGCTGCAGCTTCAGCCATGATACCGGAGGTTTCTACAACCCTGGCTAAGGGTAATAAGGATGAAGCAAGCGCTACGGTATCAAGGGTTACAAGAGTCATACTGATGATCTCCATTCCCTGTGCAGTCGGACTTTTTGCTCTGGCTAAGCCGGTTATGATGATACTGTTCCCTCAGAGGGCATCACTTGATGAGGCATCATATCTTCTTATGTTCCTTGCTATAACGGTTGTGTTTTACTCACTGTCCACAGTGACTAACGCCGTGCTACAGGGAATCGGAAGAGTTAATGCACCGGTTATTAATGCCGTGATAGCACTGGTACTTCAGAGTGTTCTGCTGGTAATACTTTTGGTTTATACCAATTTACAGGGATTTGCTCTTTGTTTTGTGACCATTATTTATTCTTTGACCATGTGTCTTCTTAATAATATGGTTATGAAACAGCATTTACATATTGTTAATGATTTCAAAAAGACCTACCTGTTCCCTACAATTTCATCTGTTGTAATGGGTGGTGTGGCCTTCGGAATATATAAGCTGTTCGCATTGATCTTTGGACAGTTCGTAGGAAGTGAATATTTTGTAAATCTATTTTCAACAATGGTAGCAGTAGGGGTGGCTGTTCCTGTGTATTTTGTGGTTTTGATAAAATCCGGCGGGGCTTCAGAGGATGATATCAAACGCTTCCCGAAAGGCACAAGTATTGTTGGAATATTGAAGAAAATAAAAATTCTTTAATGTAATTTTTATTGAAATTTTATTGCATGGATTTTTAGTGAACTTTAAAATTATTTACGTTGTAACAAAAATTTACACCAATATGATGGTTTATATGATTGGTACTGTAATAAGATGAAGTTGTTTGTTTTTCACAAAAAATTCACAAGCTAAATTTTCTTAAGTTAAGGGAGGGAAATGTATGTTGAAGAAAGGCAACAAATTGTTGGCGGTTCTTCTTGCTTTGGCGCTTGTATTCACTACTTTTGGCAGTGATTTTGCAAACGCTAAGGTTTATGCGGATGAAGGCACAGAATCTACTGAAGCTTCTATAGCTACAGTAGAGAAAGAAGCTATTCCGGAAGAATCAGCTGTTGAGGAAAATGGTGAGACTCCAGCAGAGGAACAGGAGCAGGTTGTGGAAGCTCCTGATGCTTCATCTACCGGAGATGGCACACAGACTGATGGTTCAGAGGTTGTACAGCCTCTGTTTGAGGAGATTCCTGTTTCAGGAGAAGCAGGTGAGGGTGAGTCAGCTGTTGATGCTTCTACAGAGGCTACTACAGAAGTGGCTGCTGATGCTTCTACTGAAGCTACTTCCGAGATTATTGAAGAAGTTGTGGATGCAGCTACAGAGGCTCCAAGCGAATCTAAAGCCTTCGAGGACTCCGTTGTTGAAGATAACATTCTTATTACAGCAACTGCAGATGCAGGAATTCTTCCTGATGATGCAGAGCTTAGAGTAAGCAGAGTATCTTCATATAAAGAGGAGCAGATCGAAGATCTTATCGATGATACTCTTGGTGATAGTCTTGAGGTTAAGGAGACTATTTCTTATGACATCAGCATCTATTCTCCAAGTCTGGGCGATTATGTTCAGCCTGAGAAGATGCAGAAAGTTGATGTTAAATTCTCTCAGATTGATAATGCTATAGACGAAGTTAAGTCAAGTGAAACATCACTTGCTGTTTTCTATGTAGATGATGAAGTTACAGAGGCACAGCAGGTTGGTTCAGCTGGCAATACAGATACAGAGGTTGAATTTGCTGCAGAGCACTTTTCAATCTATACAGTTACTGTATTTGGA
>CAMVRW010000293.1 GCA_947169985.1 uncultured Butyrivibrio sp.
CCCCGGTGATAATGGAAGAACAGTGGCTATGAGCCAGTCTGTTAATAATGGCAATCCTGATGAGGGAAGAACTGTTGCTCTTATCCAGGAAGATAAGGGAATTGATCCAGTTGTTGGATGGATCGTATGCATTGACGGTGCAGAAAAAGGAAGAGATTACAAGATCCATGCTGATAACAACTTTATCGGCAGAAGTGATCGTATGGATATATGCATCCGTGGTGATGAGACTATCTCCAGGGAGAATCATGCTGTAATCAGCTACGATGTTGTAGACAATACTTACTATTTCAGACCGGGAGATGGCAGAGCTATCGTAAGACTCAATGATAAGGCGCTTTTTGAAGTTGCTGAGATCAAACCTTATGACAAGATAACTATTGGAAAGACGCAATTTATGTTTATGCCATTCTGTGGAGAGAAATTTCAATGGTAAAAATACCGTTTTTTGGCAACCTAAGAAGGCAAAAGAATACAGAACAGTATGAAGATGATGCCAAAACAATAGCCCCTGAGCTTTCGGGGGTAAGAACTGTCAAGATGACAGAAGTGTACGAAGGCTGTCCGCTGTGCATAGGAAGTGTACATGATATTGGAAAAAGGGATATGCAGCAGGACAGCTTCGGAATCAGTAGCTGTGATGACGAGGATACGGTTCTGGATAAAGGGGTTCTGGCGATTGTGGCTGATGGCATGGGAGGCCTTGCCGACGGCGACCGCATGAGCCAGATAGTAGTGGTCAATATGCTGCAGGGGTTTGAAGAAGCGGATTCTTCAAATCCCCCTTCTTCTATTCTGATGGGACTTGTGGATAAGGCTACTACCGAGGTTAACAATGACCTTGGAGAGGAAAAGATTGGAAAGTGCGGAAGTACTGTAGTGGCGGCTATTATCAAGGATAAGCTTCTTTACTATATCTCAGTTGGTGATAGCCATATCTATGTATGGCGAGACGGCCAGCTTATCAAGGTAAACAAAGATCATAATTATGCAGCTCAGCTGGATGAAATGGTTGCCAAGAACGAGCTAAGTCCCGAAGAAGCACTTAATGACCCAAAGAGAGCTGCGCTTACAAGCTACATTGGCATGGGAAATCTAGAAATGCTGGATCAGAATATCAATCCCACCAAACTTGAGGCAGGAGACAGGATTCTTCTTATGAGTGATGGAGTTTTCGGAACTCTTGGAGATGGTAAGATATGTGAACTCATGGGACATCCTCTGAAGCAGAGCCTTATTCTGATCGATAGTGAGATCAGAAAGATAAACAGGAGCAATCAGGATAACTATACCTGCATCATTATTGAGATTATGAAATGAATACAAACATTGAGACCCTCAAAACAGATCTGATCCCGCAGGATGGATCTAAAATACAGGAACCACCATATGCGCTTCCCTATGAGACCATCCTTCACGGAAAGTATCTGATCGGGAGAGTGCTTGGTTATGGTGGCTTTGGAATAACGTACCAGGGAATGAACATAGAAACGAATCAGTTCGTTGCTATTAAAGAATATTATCCCAATGGAATGTTGACGCGTTATCCCGGGACGACCATGGTTGAGATAATCTCAAATGCAGGGGGATTCAGCAGAAAAAGATAAATTCCTTCAGGAAGCGCGTATTATCTATCGCTGTCAGAGCAGTAATATCATAAAAATCTATAGTCTGTTCGAAGAGAATAATACTGCGTATTACGTGATGGAATTCCTTGAGGGTCGTGATCTGATGAATTACCTTAAGTCCAGTGGCGGTCGCATTTCATGGGATGAGTTATGCCCGATTGCCGGCAATGTGATGGATGCGCTGGAACTGATCCACAAAGAAGGTGTGATCCATAGGGATATAAGTCCTGACAACATATATCTATGTTTGGACAACACAGCCAAGATTATAGATTTTGGAACAGCCAGATCTGTTTTGGACGGAAAAAGTAAATCGGTCATTTTGAAAAAAGGATATGCGCCGATAGAGCAGTATTCCACCAAGGGAACCCAGGGGCCTTGGACCGATGTATATGCCCTTGGCGCAACGCTTTATAGGGCGCTTACAGGAATTTTGCCTCCGGAAGCGGTGGAGAGACAGCATCACGACACGATAAAAGCTCCTTCGATGCTTGGAGTGAACCTTCCAAACAGAGTAGATAATGCAATAATGAGAGCTATGAATGTCAGAGAAGCAGACAGATTTCAGAGTATAGCTGAATTTAGGCAGGAACTGTTCCCTAGTTCTAAAAGTGGATTTGCTTATCTGGCTGATATGTTCGGAGTTTCATCATTCAAAACAAAAGAGATTACCGATACCATAAATAATTACATTAACCGATGGGCCAGAGTTAATCCGGTATTGAAGGGCGTGCGTGGAGTTTATGCCGGTCAGACCTTCGCTCTTGATCAGGACATTATTTTTGGAAGAGATATAAATAATTGCAACGTAATATTTCCTTCCGGGTGTGCAGGAATCAGCAGGATCCATTGCCAGATCTGTCTTGGATTTAATGGACAAAAGGCCGTTATTATCGATTGCAACTCCAAGTATGGAACTTACCTTAACGGCATGAGGTTGTATCCCGGACAACCGGCAATTTTACAGACGGGAAGTACTATATCTTTTGGCGTAGATAATGTTTTCATGTTTGAGCTGTGAGAATAAAAATGAAAATAACAATTGCGAATTATTCAAATATAGGCGATAGAAGTGAGAATGAGGACAGCTGCAGCTACCTGACCAATGAAAAGGATGACCTTATAGCAGTTGTAGCTGATGGCCTCGGAGGAGAAGGCGGTGGAGGCAAGGCTTCAATGGCAGCGGTTAACACAGTCTGCGGTTGCTTCAGAGAAAGGCCTGCAGAGACGCCGGAGGACTTTGGCAGATGGTTTGAGATAGCCAATAGCAAGGTCCTAGAGATGCAAACGCCAGCCTGCTCCATGAAAACAACCCTGGTGGTGCTGCAGATTTCAGATAACATTGCGAGATGGGCCCATGTGGGGGATTCAAGGCTATACCATTTTGTTGATGGAAAGATAAAAGAGAGAACTTTTGACCACAGCGTATCCCAGATGGCGGTTCTTCGAGGTGAAATAACTGAAGATCAGATCAGGGGCCATGTGGACAGGAATAAGTTGTTAAAGGCAATAGGCCGGGCTGAAGGCATTACAGCAGAATGCTCGTCGGATGTGAATATGAATGACGGATCGGAACACGCTTTTTTGATGTGCACTGATGGTTTTTGGGAACTTATAACGGAAGAAGAAATGGAAAGATGCCTTGCGGGCTCCAAGGATGTAGGTGAGTGGCTTGGTGGCATGGCATATCTGATAGGACTAAGTAGCAAAGAG
>CAMVRW010000294.1 GCA_947169985.1 uncultured Butyrivibrio sp.
CGAAAGGGCGATTATGAGTCAGATTATTAAGGTTGGTATGGCCGATCTGAATATTTGTGTCAGCCCTGATGGAATAACCACCCTGGGATTAGGTTCCTGCGTGGGAATTGCAGTTAGAGATCCTGTCACCAAAATTGGTGGCCTGGCACACATAATGTTACCAGACTCAACTGAGATAAAGAACAATTCGAATATTCCTAAGTTTGCCGATACAGGAATAGAAGAGCTTATTAAGCAGATTGTTGCAAAGGGAGGAAGCAGACAAAGGCTTGTAGCAAAGATTGCAGGCGGAGCTCAGATGTTTGCTTTCCAATCCAACAATACCACAATGCGTGTAGGCGATAGAAATGTAGCGGCAACCCTCAAAAAACTGAAGGAAATGAATATTCCGGTTCTTGCTCAGGATACTGGTGACTCGTATGGTAGGACGGTCATTTTTTATCCGGAAAATGGCAATTTCATAATTAGGGCTGTTGGTAAGCCTGAGAAAACAATATGAATACTGATATTGATCAGATTAAAAAAGTCAATAAGAAGGTGATCACTCCGCTGATAGTGCTTGGATGTACGGCGATCATAGCGATCTTTACGTACTTTAAGCGCTATCCGGCCGGTGATTTCTTTGTTATTGTTTTTGCCTCTGTGGTTATTTTTCTTATTATTGGTCTCATCATTGAAAAGATGATCAACAGGTTTGTGGAGATCAATTATGAGAAAGAAATGGCGGAAAGAGCTGAAGCTGAACGCCTTGAGGAAGAGGCAAGAGCCGCTATGGAAGCGGAAGGTGGTGGCGAAGAGATAGGTCCTTTGGACATAGAGGAACAGGACGTTCCACCACAATTCTAAACTACTGACTAGGAAGTTGACTTTATGGACGAGGCAGGCAGAAGTAAATTATGGAGTGAATATCATAAGACTAAATCAGCTGATATCCGTGAGCAGCTGATATTGGAGTATGCGCCTTTAGTAAAACTGGTTGCCGGAAGACTTTCCATGTATCTCGGATTTAATGTGGAATACGATGACCTTGTTGGCTACGGTATCTTTGGACTTATTGATGCCATAGACAAGTTCGATCTTATGAAGGACGTTAAGTTTGAGACCTATGCTAGTTTGAGGATCCGTGGAGCAATTCTTGATCAGATCCGTAAAATGGATTGGATTCCCAGGACTATCAGACAGCGTCAGAAAAAGATTGATGCAGCCATCAGGGAAATCGAGAGAGATGGTGGACATGTAGCTACTGACGCTGAGATTGCTGCCAAAATGGATATCAGTGAGGATGAATATCAGAACTGGCAGAATCAGATGAAGGTAACAGGTGTTGTTTCCCTCAATGAGTTTATGGACCAGGGCGCAGATATCCCTGAAGACGCTAACAATCGAAGTTCTTCTTTTGTAAAGCCTGAGGAGGCAATAGAAAAGGAAGAACTAAAAAAGATGCTTGCAGAGTCTTTAGAATTACTTACTGACAAGGAAAAGAAAGTCATTCTTTTATATTATTATGAAGAGCTTACGTTAAAAGAGATAAGTGAAGTATTGGAGGTTTCCGAATCCCGTGTTTCTCAGCTTCACACCAGGGCACTTCAGAAGATGAGAGAAAGATTAGGAGATTATCTGGGTATTATTACAAATTCAAGATAAAGTATTGGGCGAGGTTAAGATATGAATGGTTATTTCCAAATGGTTATAACTCCCAAAGGCACCGGCATAAAGGTTTTTGCCCCCACTGAAGATGGACACCCCTTAAACGTTAATGACGTGAGGGATTATCTTGATGACCGGAAAATTCAATACGATGTTGTGATCATCAACGAAGCTGTGACGAAGGCTGATGGAGAGGTTGTCATGTTTACAGAAGCGCAGATGCTTCCTGAACGTGAAGGGTGTAAGTTTGACGTTTCCAAAGACCGAATGACTGTCACAGCATTTTTTTATCCTCCAACTCAGGACGGTGAACTCATGACAGAAGAAGAGGTTCTTGGATCACTGGCCTACAGGAAGATTACCTATGGAATTCAGACCGAAGCCATTCATGACTTCTTTGAGCACAGGCAGTACTGTACTGAAATTGTAGTTGCCCAGGGCAAACCTGTTAAACAGGGAAAGAATGCCAGGGTTGAACTTCATTTTAATTCCAATCTCAGGGCAAAGCCTACTTTGAGAGAGGATGGAAGTGTGGATTATTTCCACTTAAACCTCATTAATAATGTTGAAGCCGGACAGCTACTTGCAACACTACATCCTGAGGTCCTTGGAGAACCCGGCATAAATGTCTATGGCGAGAACATCAAGCCTGCTGCTGTGAAGTCTGCCTATATTAAATATGGCAAGAACACTGTTTTGTCCGAAGATAAGATGACACTAACAGCTGAAAAGTCAGGTCATGTTACCGTTAAAGAAGGTAAAATAACTGTTTCAGACGTACTGACAGTTGAAAATGTCGATGTTTCTACCGGGAATATCGAGTATGAAGGAAGTGTACAGGTTAAGGGAGTTGTTGCCTCCAACTTCTCAGTAAAAGCTGGCGGAAATATCGTGGTTAAGGGAATTGTAGAGGGTGCAACCCTTGATGCCGGTGCCGATATAATCCTGGAATGTGGAGCAAAAGCCGGTGGAAATATAAAAGCCGGTGGAAATGTAGTTACAAAATTCATAGAAAATGCTACTATTACAGCAAGAGGAGGGATAACCAGTGAGTGTATCCTTCACTCAACTGTATCTTCCGGTACCGAGATAAATGTAACAGGTAAAAGAGGTTTTATAGCCGGCGGAAAGGTTTCTGCTGCAGAAAAGATACAGGCCAAGATCCTTGGATCTGAAATGGGGGCCAACACTATTATTGAGGTTGGTGCGGATCCGGAACTTAAGGTCAGATTAAAAGAGCTGCAGAAGAACATAACAGCTGCCAACAAGAATATTGAGGGTATAAAGCCTACTATAGAAGGCTTTACCAAAATGCTCAAGGCAGGTGCTAAGTTCACTCCGGATCAGGTGGCTAATGCCAAGAAGCTTATTGATCTCAATAAGACATTGACAGAACAGATCCAGAAAGATTCGGATGAATATCAGGAACTAATGGAAAAGCTTGCAGAGTCCAAGGAAGCTGAGGTTATAGTTGAGGGGACAGCTTATCCGGGAACAACTGTTAATATAGGTGAGCTTTCTATGATAGTAAAAAAACCGGTTCAATACAGTAGGTTTGTTGTAGACAAGGGGGATGTGAGGCTCGCACCGATCTAGCTATATTAGGTCGCAACACGAGGAGGTATGAAGTATGTCAATCAATCGAATTGACTTTGGAGTGATGGCTGCATCTACTGATGTATCCAC
>CAMVRW010000295.1 GCA_947169985.1 uncultured Butyrivibrio sp.
CAGGCTGTAAATGCAACTCTTGGTTGGGCTAAAGAGTAATTCATATTTAATTAGTGAGGAAAAAAATTATTATATATTACTCAAAGGGGGTAAAAATTCATGAGTGTTTATGTAGGCGAGTTTATCGGAACAATGTTACTGGTACTCCTTGGTGATGGCGTTTGCTGTAACGTTTCACTTGAGAAGTCAGGCTTTAAGGGTGGCGGAGCAGTTCACATCCTTATCGGTTGGGGAATGGCAGTTATGGTTCCTGCATTTGCAATGAGCAACTTCACTGGATGCCCTTCAGCATTCAACCCTGCAGTTACAATCGGTCTTGCAATCAGAACAGGTGACTGGAGCACAGTTGTTGGCCAGATCATTGCTCAGATGCTCGGTGGTTTTGTAGGCGCAGCTATCCTTATGGTTCTCTACGGAGATCACATTAAGGCTACAGCAAACGACGACGTTGTTCGCGGATGCTTCTGCACAGCACCTTCAATTCCTAACCAGGTTCTTAACTTCCTGTCAGAGTTCGTAGCTACATTCGTTCTTGTATTCACACTGGCTCTGATCCCTGCTGGAAACGACCGTGTTGTATGGCCACTTGTTTACGGCGTAATCGTTGCATGCGGTGCTTCCTTCGGTGGACTTACAGGATACGCTATGAACGCTGCAAGAGATACAGCTCCTCGTCTTGCTTACCTTTGCCTTGCTCCTAACTTCGGCAAGAAGAACGGTAACTGGTCATACGGCTGGATCCCTGCTGTAGCACCTATCTGTGGTGGAGTTGTTGCTTCTCTGCTTTACAACGCACTTACAGGATTCATGGGCTAATAAAATAAGATTTGTGCTTGCACTAAATCTAAAATGTAGTATCATGGATTTAACTGGATAATGAACTGGAGGCGAGAGTAAGCACAAAGCTGTGGGGAACACAGTTTGCTTTCTCTCGCCTTTTTTCATAGCAGAGCATTTTTAATAAAAAAGGAGATTATTATGTTGTACGATGTGATCGTAATCGGTGCTGGTGTCACCGGTTCTGCAGTCGCAAGAGAGCTTTCCCGTTATGAAGCTAATGTTTGCGTACTGGAGAAATGCGAAGATGTTTGTGAAGGAACATCTAAGGCTAATTCAGCAATCGTTCATGCCGGATTTGATGCAGCTGAAGGCTCACTTATGGCTAAGCTCAATGTCAGAGGCAATGAAATGATGGACGATCTTGCAAGGGATCTTGATATTCCTTTCAAGAGAAATGGATCAATGGTAGTTTGTATCCACAAGGAAGCTCTTGATGGACTAAAGGACCTCTATAATAGAGGTGTAGCTAACGGTGTTAAGGACCTGAAGATCCTTAGCAGAGAGGAAGCTCTTGAGATGGAGCCAAATCTCTCAGATAAGTGTGAGGGAGCACTTTGGGCTCCAACAGGTGGAATCATCTGTCCGTTTGAACTTAATATCGCCATGGCTGAGAATGCCAACATGAATGGCGTAGACTTCCGTTTCAACACAGAAGTAGAGGATATTAAAAAAGGCGAGGACGGCAACTGGCACCTTCGCACTAACAACGGTGAGTACGTAACAAGATACGTTGTTAACGCTGCAGGTGTTTATGCTGATAAGATACATAATATGGTAAGTGCAGATAAGATGCACATTATCGAACGTAGAGGTGATTACTGCCTGCTTGATAAGACAGTTGGCGGACATGTAAAGCACACAATCTTCCCACAGCCTACAAAGCTTGGTAAGGGTGTTCTTGTTTCTCCTACAGTTCATGGTAACCTCATTGTAGGACCTACAGCTGTAGATCTTGAGAACAAGGAAGGAAACAACACAACAGCAGCAGGAATCGATGATCTTATTGCTAAGGCAGGCGATCACGTTCGCAACCTTCCAATCAGAAATGTTATCACTTCCTTTGCAGGACTTCGTGCTCATGAGGAGCACCACGAGTTCATCATCAAGGAAGTTGACGATGCTAAGAACTTCATCGACTGTGCAGGAATCGAGTCTCCAGGACTTACTTCATCACCTGCTATCGGCGAGATGGTTGGTAACATGATGAAGGAGATGATGGGACTTAAGGAGAAGGCTAACTGGATTGCAACACGTAAGGGTGTTAAGAAGACAGAAGGTCTCTCAGTTGAAGAGAGAAATGCTCTCATCAAAGAGAATCCTGCTTATGGAACAATCATCTGCAGATGTGAGTCCATTACTGAGGGAGAGATCCTTGATGCTATTCACAGACCTCTTGGAGCAAGATCCCTTGATGGCGTAAAGCGCAGAACAAGAGCTGGTATGGGAAGATGTCAGGCTGGTTTCTGCTCACCAAGGACAATGGAAATTCTTCACCGCGAGCTTGGTATTCCTTATGAGAAGATCACAAAGAGCGGCGGAAAGAGCAACATCGTTCTTGAGAGAACAAAAGGGGAGGTAAGCGGGTCATGAAGACATATGATATCGTAATAGTAGGCGGCGGCCCTGCTGGCCTTGCA
Source organism: uncultured Butyrivibrio sp. (assembly GCA_947169985.1). GTDB lineage: Bacteria > Bacillota > Clostridia > Lachnospirales > Lachnospiraceae > Butyrivibrio. The sequence continues at coordinate 2,478 of CAMVRW010000295.1, forward strand.
GCAGCTGTAGCTGCAAAAGAAGCTGGAAATGACAGCATTTTGATCCTTGAAAGAGATCATGAGCTTGGTGGAATCCTTAACCAGTGCATCCACAATGGTTTCGGACTTCATACATTTAAAGAGGAGCTTACAGGTCCTGAGTACGCTTATCGTTTCATTAAGCAGGTTCTTGACCTTGGTATTGAGTATAAGCTCAACACAATGGTTATGGATATTGCAGCAGATAAGACTGTAACAGCCATGAACAGAGAAGATGGTATGTTCCAGATTCCTGCAAAGGCAGTTATCCTGGCTATGGGATGCAGAGAGAGGCCTCGTGGAGCCCTGAATATCCCTGGATATCGTCCTGCAGGTATCTTCTCAGCAGGAACAGCTCAGAGACTTGTTAATATCGAAGGATATATGCCAGGTCGTGAGGTAGTAATCCTTGGATCCGGTGATATCGGACTTATCATGGCTCGTAGAATGACTCTTGAAGGCGCTAAGGTTAAGGTTGTAGCAGAGCTTATGCCTTACTCAGGCGGACTTAAGAGAAACATTGTTCAGTGTCTTGATGACTACGGAATTCCTCTTAAGCTGTCACACACTGTTGTTGACATCGAGGGCAAGGAGCATGTAACAGCTGTTACAATCGCTGAGGTTGGTCCTGACAGAAAGCCTGTTCCAGGAACAGAAGAGAGATATACCTGTGATACACTTCTTCTTTCCTGCGGACTTATTCCTGAGAACGAGCTTTCAAGATCAGCCGGCGTTACAATGAACCCTATCACATCAGGTCCTGTTGTAAACGAATCTCTTGAGACCAATATCCCAGGTGTATTTGCCTGCGGTAACGTTCTTCACGTACATGATC
>CAMVRW010000296.1 GCA_947169985.1 uncultured Butyrivibrio sp.
GAAAAAGAGATGATAGAGCGTATCATACTTCAGATGGAGAAGGAGAGCGGAATGGACAGAAGTGCAGCCATTGCCGACATGCGCTACGACTTTATCGAAAGAGTGTGTGAGCAGACTGTTGTAAAGCCCATGGAGAGCAAGGAGAGGATCCGCTCTGAAAAGATCGACAAGATCCTTACCGGAAAATGGACTGCAATTCCCTGCTTTATCCTTATCATGATCCTGGTGTGCCATCTGACCTTTAATGTGATCGGAGCATTCCTTCAGGACCTTTTAGCTACGGGAATCGACTCCCTTAAGGTAATTACTGAAGGTGCCATGGTAAAGGCAGGAGTCAATGAAGTAATAATGGACCTTGTAATCAACGGAATCTTTGAGGGCGTTGGAAGTGTCCTTAGTTTCATGCCAATAGTAGTTACCCTGTTCTTCTTCCTTTCTCTCATGGAGGACAGCGGATATATTGCAAGAGTAGCTTTTTTCATGGACAAGATCTTAAGAAGGATAGGCCTTTCCGGAAGAAGTATCGTGCCACTTCTTATCGGCTTTGGCTGTACGGTTCCTGCGGTTATGTCCACAAGAACGCTGCCCTCAAGGCGTGACAGAAGGATGACAATTCTTCTTACACCCTTCATGAGCTGCTCTGCCAAGGTGCCAATCTACGCCTTTTTCGTAAGTGCCTTTTTCCCGGGACACGGCGGACTTGTTATGGTGGCGCTGTATCTTCTTGGAATCTTGGCGGGCGTGCTGGTTGCAGTAGTATATAAAAGAACTTTCTTCAAGGGTGAGGCTGTTCCATTTGTTATGGAGCTTCCAAATTACAGGCTTCCCGGAGCCAAGAATGTGTACAGACTTCTCTGGGAGAAAGCCAAGGACTTCTTTACAAAGGCCTTTTCAGTTATCTTTATCGCAACCATAGTTGTCTGGTTCCTTCAGAGCTTTGATATGCACTTTAACATGATTGAAGATTCATCCCAGAGTATCATGGCAAACATCGCCGGTATTCTGGTGCCCATCTTTGTGCCGCTTGGCATAGGTGACTGGAGAGTTGTCACATCCTTTATTTCAGGTTTCATCGCTAAAGAGAGCGTTGTGGCAACCATGGAGATGCTCTTCGAAGGTGGCGTTAGCAATGCCCTCACAACTGGTATGGCAGCAACTATCCTTGTTTTTTCACTTCTTTACACACCATGCGTTGCGGCTATCGCATCCATCAAAAGAGAACTTGGCAAAAAGTACGCTGTCCTGGTGGTGCTTTGGCAGTGTGCTCTGGCATGGCTTGCAGCCTTTGTCTGCAGACTGGTCTTTATGGCCCTTGGAATGTAACAATAGAAGTAAGAAACACCTTTTTGAGTTGGGCAAACTATGCTATACTATAGTCTGGTTACATACATATATAGAAAGTGATTGCAAAGTTTATGGAGTCGAAGAAGCAGTACAGTAAACGAATCCGTAATTTGCGCAGACTGATCTTAACGACAGTAGCAGCAGCCTGTCTTATTCCTACATGTATTTGTGTCATACTGGCTATCAGGTATGACAGACTGAATGACCGGTACGAACAGTCGGAGGCCAACCTGGCCTGGTATAGAGACAGGTATGGCAGTGAGAAGGAAATCCTCTCTTCTTCGGAAGAGGTGACAGGAGTCGACAGCTCTTTTCCCGGTTCTGAACCTATAGATGGGATGGATGTGGATTATGCCACCATTGATGTAAGTGGTGCTCAGAATCCTGAAGACATCGAGGGAACAAGATATGTTTATCTTACCTTTGATGATGGACCCAGTACCTACACGGATGATATTTTAGACATCCTTGCGGAATATGATGTTAAGGCTACCTTCTTTGTCTGTGGTAAGCCTGATGCCAAATATACAGATGTTTACAAGCGAATAGTAAGTGACGGACATACCCTGGGTATGCATTCCTACAGTCACAAGTACAGTGAGATTTACTCGTCAATGGATTCATATAAGGCGGACCTGGATAAGCTTAGGATTTTCCTATATGAGACCACAGGAGTCTGGTCCAAGTATTACAGATTTCCGGGAGGTAGTTCCAACAAGGTCAGCAAGGTTCCAATTACGGAACTGGTGGATTATCTGGACAGCTCAGAGATCACATTCTTTGACTGGAATGTGTCAGCAGGAGATGACAGAGCCGGAGCTACAAAAGATACCATATATGCCAATATCGTGAACAATGTTCCAAGGTTCAAGCACTGCATCGTGCTGATGCATGACGCAGCTGACAAGAGGAGCACTGTTGATGCTCTTCCGGAGATCATTGAAGCGATACAGGCAATGGATGATACAGTGATAGTGCCGATAACCGACGATACGTTACCGGTTCAACATATCAATAAATAAAGAAAATCATTGAATGGAGGATGAGCAGGATGGGATTTTTTTCTGAGCTTAAAAGCGACCTCTCACAGGCAGTAAACACACTGATGCCAGAGGATAAGCCAGAGACAGAAGCTCTTGATGACAACAAGGTGGGGGAATCAGCACCAAAGCCGGTAGACCTTGACAGTATGCTGGATCGCCTTGATGATATCAAGCTTGACGATGTTAAGGAGCCTGAGACTTCTGAGGAGCCAGTTAAAGAGGCTAAGGAGGAAGTTGAGGAAGTCCTTGATGAGGTAGAAGAGGCCAAGGAAGAAATTAAGGAAGAGGTAAAGGCCGTTAAGGAAGAGGTCCACGAGGAAGTGGAAGAGGTCAAGACTCTCGAGGAGAAGATTGAGGAGGAGACTTTGGCTGAGATCAGTGTTGAGGAGCCAAAGAATGCATTAGAGGCAATCAATCCGTCTCACATCAATAAATATGTTGCAGATGTTAATGCGGAAACAGAAGTAATCAAGAAAAATGGGGGAATTGAAACTATGGATTTCGAACAGCAGACACCAACAGATGAAGTAGCCAGCATTACCGAAGGAATGATCGTAAAGGGTGACATTGCCACAACAGGCTCCCTTGACCTTGTAGGAAAGATCACAGGTAACATCAAGTGCCTTGGTAAGCTTAACATTACAGGTGAGATCGCAGGTGATTCAGATGCAGCAGAGATCTATGCTGAGTCAGCAAGGATCACAGGTGAGGTTAGAAGTAAGGGCAGCGTAAAGGTTGGACAGAGCACTGTTATCGTTGGTAACATCTTTGGTTCAAGTGCAGTTATCGCAGGCGCTGTAAAGGGCGACATCGACGTTCACGGACCTGTTGTTCTTGATACAACAGCTATCGTAATGGGTAACATCAAGTCTCAGTCAGTACAGATCAACAACGGTGCTGTTATCGAAGGTATGTGCTCACAGGCTTATGC
>CAMVRW010000297.1 GCA_947169985.1 uncultured Butyrivibrio sp.
CTTACGGTCTACCAGGAAGATGAAGCCATCCTCATCCTGACGGGCCATATCACCGGTAAAGAGCCAGCCATCCTTCAGGATCTCAGCTGTAGCCTCAGGGTTCTTGTAATACTCAACCATGACTCCAGGGCCCTTTACGCAAAGCTCACCGATCTCGCCCTGCTTAACAACCTGACCTTCTTCATCGACAATCTTTGTCTTCCAGCCATAACCGGGAACGCCGATGGCACCTACCTTGTGGACATTCTCCATACCAAGGTGAACACAGCCTGGGCCGGTGGACTCTGAAAGTCCATAGTTGGTGTCGTACTTATGGTCAGGGAAATACTTAAGCCAGTGGCGAACCAGTGACGGTGGTATAGGCTGAGCACCGATGTGCATGAGCCTCCACTGCTTAAGGTGATAATCTTCAATCTTCATCTTTCCGGAATCCAGCGCAGCCAGAATATCCTGAGCCCACGGAACCAGTAGCCATACGATGGTACACTCTTCCTCAGAAACTGCCTTAAAGATAGCCTCCGGAGAATTACCCTTCAAGAGCACAGCCCTTGAACCGGTATAAAGAGATCCGAACCAGTGCATCTTTGCTCCTGTGTGATAAAGAGGCGGAATGCAAAGGAAGTTATCCTCGTGAGTCGTCTCGTGGTGCATAGCTTCCATCTTAGCTGACTGCATAAGAGCTGTGTGAATATGCAAAATAGCCTTAGGGAAACCTGTAGTTCCTGATGAGAAGTAAATGGCAGCGTCATCCTTGTCCTCAATAAGGATCCTTGGAGCAACTGAAGAAGCATTGGAAACCTGCTTGTAGTAATCCTCTGAATAAGACGGACACTGGTCTCCTACGTAGAAAAGAAGCATCTCCTTCTTGATCTTCTCTGCAATATCTTCGATTCTTCCGATGAACTCAGGTCCATAGAAAAGAACCTCTGAATCAGAAGCTTTGAGACAGTAATCAATTTCTTCTGAAGTAAAACGGAAGTTAAGAGGAACTGCAACGGCCCCTGCCTTCAGGATTCCGAAGTAGATAGGAAGCCATTCCAGACAGTTCATAAGAAGTATCGCACACTTCTGACCCTTCTGGATTCCTCTCTCCATAAGCATATTTGCGACACGGTTTGCCTTCTCATCGAAGACTGACCATGTGATCTGACGTCTGTAATAAGATGTGGAAGTGGGCTGGATGAGCTCATACTCCTTCCAGGTAACCCTCTGCTCTTCCCTGATCTCAGGGTTGATCTCCACCAGCGCAACCTCTTCCCCATAGAGTTTGCTGTTTCTCTCAAGTAAATCTGTAATAGGCATTTGTAACCTTCTCCCTTCATATCTGTGCTTTAAAGCACTAAAGTAAAGTATACAGAATTATAAAAAAAAGTCAAACTAAAAAGCACCGATAAATTGTCTTTACCGCCCATAAACTTCGTGGTTTAATTAATTCATTGAAAGTCAATTTGTATTGTATATGGAGGTATAGCAATGGAAAGAGTCGAGAAGTTTTTAAAAGAGGCAGGAACCTACTATCTTGCTACTGTTGACGGGGATCAGCCAAGAGTAAGACCTTTTGGCACGGTAAATAATTACGAAGGAAAGCTTTACATCCAGACCGGTAAGGTAAAGGATGTTTCCAAGCAGATCCACGCCAACCCTAAGGTTGAGATCTGTGCATTCAAGGACGGCGAGTGGCTCAGGGTTGCCTGCACACTTGTTGAGGACAGCACACTTTCCGCATGCCAGGCCATGCTGGATGCATATCCTTCACTTCAGGGAATGTACAAGGCTGATGACGGCAACACAGAAGTCTTCTACATGAAAGACGCTACTGCAACCTTTAGCTCTTTTACCAAGGCTCCTGAAGTTGTAAAGTTCTAAAGAATCACTTAATAGGTTATAATAATGTCAGGTGCGTATCGTGCCTGGCATTTCTTTTTTCAAAAATCCATTTTGGAGGATTGATCCATGGAAAACCTGAAGAATCCAAAGAATACTTTTTATCTTATAGTAATTGGCGCAGCGGTACTGGCCATGCTGGTGCTGAGTATCATGTACAGCGTAAAAGAAAAAACGGCTCCCACCGGGGACAGTGCCTCCGTCTCAGCTTCCACACCCACCAAAAAAGAAAAGGTCCTGGTAACCGTCAGTGTTGATACAGTGGAGGACGGCCTTCGGAACATGGGCACTCTCATAACCCAGGAATACTACTTCACCCAGGTGGAGAAATATACCAAGGATAAAAAAGTTCTCGGTGTGTTCAACTCCTCATCAGAACTGGCTTACAGCTATGACGGCTCTGTAACTGCAGGAATCGATTTTGAGAAGATCGAACTGGAGAAAGACGATGAGACCAAAACAATCACGGTTATAATCCCTCCTTCAGAGATCCAGAACGTGAACATAGACAAGTCTTCCTTCAAAGTTTTCTCAGAAAAGGACTCCCTGTGGAATCCCATGAATATGGAAGACTACAATGATTCCCTTAAGAACTTCGAGGAAGCTGCCAAACAGAAAGCCTTAGACAGCGGAATTTTAGAGCGCTCCGATGAGCAGGCCCAGCTTCTCATCAACGGATTCATCAGGAATTACAGCGCGTTCTCAGACTATGCAATAAACATCAGGCAGTAAACCAGGCCTGATTCACACACCTAAACTATTTACAGGAGGTAAGCCCACGAAGGGCGCTTCAACCATGGAACAGAACAACACTTTTGATCTCAAAAAAATCACCGCCATCGTATTAATACTTCTCGTGGCGGTTATCTCTTTTACCGTGATAGCACCCTGGGCAGCATCACCTGATACCCATACCCATGCCATAGAACAGACTGAAGAAAAGGTCGGAACGGTGATGACTCTCTCAGGCGGAGCAGCAGCCACATCCGCAACATTATCTCTTTTACCCGGAGACATGTGCACTCCCATCGCAGAGCAGCTGGCAGAGCTTGCCAAATACTTCCTTTTGATACTCAGCGCTCTTTATCTGGAGAAGTTCATGATAACCATCACAGGCTACATCACCTTCTCTTTCCTGATACCACTGGCATGTCTGATCCTTTGCGCAGCGCTGGTCTGGAATAAAAAGAGCCTTAAGGTAATAGCAGGGAAAGTCGCAATAATAGGCCTTGTGATCTACCTGATCGTTCCCGCCAGCGTAAAGCTTTCCGACATGATCTATGACGCTCAGTCAGACCGCATCGAAAGCACCATTACGGAATACAATGAGCTGGAGATCGACGGAGATTCTGAGGACGGATTCTTTAACGAGTTCACCACCATCACCACCGACACTGTGGACCGCGT
>CAMVRW010000298.1 GCA_947169985.1 uncultured Butyrivibrio sp.
CCACAGCCCTTCTCTTTCACCTCATGAATACCCTCTGCCGCGGCCTTACCTGCAGCAACAGTTGTAATATATGGTATGCGGGCTTTGATCGCATCGCGGCGAAGATATCCGTCATCATGCTCAGCTCCACGGCCAATCGGTGTGTTTATGATAAGCTGAACCTCACCATTCTTGATAATGTCTTCTACATTAGGACGTCCGCCCTCGTAATTCTTCATTATCTTAGTAGCTTCAATTCCAGCCTCTGTAATAAGGTCATAAGTCTTACCTGTTGCATAAATCTTAAAGCCGTCTTTTGCAAAACTCTTTGCAAGGCAGGCAGCGTGTGGTTTATCTTCCTTATTAAGTGAAATAAGAACAGCTCCTTCAAGAGGAAGTCCCATTCCTGCAGCCTCTTCTGCCTTGAAGAAGGCTTCTCCTGGAGTTTTTGCAAGTCCAAGTACTTCTCCTGTTGATCTCATCTCAGGTCCCAGAACCGGGTCAACTTCAGGGAACATATTAAATGGGAACACTGCCTCTTTTACCCCATAATAAGGAGGTTCAGCATCCTTCTTAGTAGCAATTAGTTCCGGCACAGGTGATTTACGGCCTGTAAGCTCTGCAGTAATAATATCTGTAGCAATAGGAACCATCCTGATTCCGCATACCTTGGATACAAGCGGAACTGTTCTGGAAGCTCTTGGATTTGCCTCAAGAACATAAACAGTATCATCCTCAATCGCATACTGCATATTCATAAGTCCCACGACATTCATCTCAACAGCTATCTTTCTGGTGTACTCTTCGATAGTCTTAAGATGCTTGTCTGAAATATGCTTGGATGGGATTATGCAGGCAGAATCTCCGGAATGAATACCTGCAAGTTCAATATGCTCCATAACCGCGGGTACAAAAGCATGCTCTCCATCACTTATAGCGTCAGCCTCACATTCAAGCGCATTATGAAGGAATCTGTCAATGAGGATAGGCCTGTCAGGAGTTACACCGACAGCTGCCCTCATGTATTCTTCCATCTGCTCATTACTTCTGACAATCTCCATTCCTCGTCCGCCAAGAACAAATGAAGGGCGAACCATTACAGGATATCCGATGCGTGCTGCTATTTTCTGGGCTTCCTCAACATCAGATGCCATTCCTGCCTCTGCCATAGGAATTCCAAGCTTCTCCATCATCATGCGGAACTGGTCTCTGTCCTCTGCAAGGTCAATAACTTCAGGGGTTGTACCAAGAATATTGACGCCCTCCTCCTTGAGCTTGGCTGCAAGGTTAAGTGGTGTCTGACCACCAAACTGAGCAATTACGCCAAGTGGCTGCTCCTTGCGGTATATCTGCAGTACATCCTCAAGTGTAAGAGGCTCAAAGTAGAGCTTGTCTGAAGTATCATAATCAGTAGAAACAGTCTCAGGGTTACAGTTGACAATGATTGTCTCAAAGCCGAGCTTTTTAAGCGCCATAGCAGCATGAACACAGCAGTAGTCAAACTCAATTCCCTGACCGATTCTGTTAGGGCCGCCGCCAAGGATCATAATCTTCTTGTTCTCACCTGTAGAAAGCTTCATAGGATGCTCTAAAGCGCTCTCATCCTGATATGTTGAGTAGTAGTAAGCACTGCCGTCTGTGCCATAAACATGAACACCGTCCCAGACTTCATTAAGTCCAAAGCCCATTCTGGTGTTTCTGATATCATCTTCAGAAACTCCCAAGAGCTTTGATAAGTACTTATCCGAAAAGCCATCTTTTTTGGCTTTAATCAGGGCTTCCTTAGCCGGAACACTTCCCTTAGATTCTGTCAAAAGAGCTTTCTCTTCTTCTACCAGCTCTTTAATCTCATTTAGAAAATAATGCTTAACCTTGGTGATATTAAAGATTTCTTCTACTGTAACTCCCTTTTTAATTGCCTCATATATGAGGAAGTATCTTTCAGATGAAGCGTCCTTTAATAATCTAAGAAGCTCTTCCCTGGACATTTTCTCAAATTTTTCAATACATCCAAGCCCATAGCGGTCTTTTTCAAGGGACCTGATTGCCTTCTGGAAAGCCTCCTTGAAGTTCTTACCGATACTCATAACTTCGCCAACCGCTCTCATCTGAGTACCAAGCTTATCTTCTACGCCTCTGAACTTCTCAAAAGCCCAGCGTGCGAACTTAACAACCACGTAATCGCCATTTGGAACATATTTATCAAGAGATCCAAATTTGGAATCAGGAAGTTCAGAAAGAGTAAGTCCTGTAGCAAGCTTGGCAGATACAAGTGCAATCGGGAAGCCTGTAGCCTTGCTGGCAAGAGCTGAAGAACGTGAGGTTCTTGGGTTAATCTCTATTACGATAACTCTTCCGCTTACAGGATCATGCGCAAATTGTACGTTAGTTCCACCAATAACGCCTATGTGCTCAACAATCTTGTAGGCCTGGCGCTGAAGCTCTTTTTGCAGATCTTCTGAAATAGTGAGCATAGGAGCTGTACAGAAGGAATCACCTGTATGAACGCCTACAGGATCAACATTCTCAATAAAGCATACCGTGATCATGTTGTTGTCCTTGTCACGAACAACTTCAAGTTCAAGCTCTTCCCAGCCAAGAATTGACTCCTCAACAAGAACCTGATGAATAATAGATGCCTGAAGGCCACGTGCGCAAACAGTCTGAAGCTCTTCCTTGTTATATACAAGTCCGCCACCGGCGCCGCCCATTGTATAGGCAGGACGAAGCACTACAGGATATCCAAGTTCATCAGCTTCGGCAAGAGCCTCTTCTATACTGTAACAAGCCTTGGAACGAGCCATTTCGATACCAAGCATATCCATTGTCTTTTTAAATTCTGTTCTGTCCTCGCCACGCTCAATAGCGTCAACTTGAACACCAATAACTTTTACGTTGAATTTGTCGAGAATTCCGGCCTTGTATAATTCAGAACACAGATTAAGGCCTGACTGTCCACCAAGATTAGGTAGAAGAGCATCTGGCCTTTCCTTTTCAATAACTGCTGCTACACGTTCCACATTAAGTGGTTCGATATAAGTCTTATCCGCCATCTCCGGATCCGTCATGATAGTTGCCGGATTGGAGTTAACTAAAACAATTTCATATCCAAGACTCCTAAGAGCCTTGCAGGCTTGCGTACCGGAATAATCAAATTCACACGCTTGCCCAATAACAATCGGTCCCGAGCCGATAATCAAAACTTTGTGTATATCAGTTCTTTGTGCCATGATACTCCTCCCAATATTTAGATTTTTCCATCTTTACCATTTTATTATCAGGCACCTGTTTACACAAGAAATTTTT
>CAMVRW010000299.1 GCA_947169985.1 uncultured Butyrivibrio sp.
TATTTGGTTAAAATTTTCCGATGATAATTGGCGGTTATCGCCCGATGCTAACATTAGCCGTATCCCGGTTTTCAGGACACGGTGAAATGTCAGTTTTAGTCTTTGTTTCGCCAACTTTGTCTTTGGCAAATTCTTTTTCTTCATTCTCTCCATCGTGAGTTGATTTGACTACCGGAGATTCATGAACCTCAAGATTTGTTGAATCAAATTTTCCTCTATCGCCTCTGCTTTGTTCTCTGGTGACATATCCCTTTTCAATCAGACTATTGAGAGTCTTTGATATACGTTCCTTTCCATCCGGAAGGATCTGGCAAAGTCCCCTTATAGTAAGATGCCAGTTGTCCGGAAGAGATAAAAGTGTTAGAAGCATTCCTCTTTCTGTCAGAGACAGATTTTTGTCATGCATAATTCTCTGTGAAACCAATGTGTAATTCCCCTGGGTTTTGTTTTTTAATACCGCCATGCTTTGCCTCCTCTTGCTGTCTTCGGGCACAAAAAATGCCCTCCCAAATCTTTTTGCAAGAAGATTTACAGAGGACTTTTGTCTAACAATTTGTCTAACAAAAATGTCTTAAAAGAATTTTATTCCGTGTTATAACGTCTTAAATGAGTTATAATCAGTAAGGAAAGCCCTGTATTTAAGCGGGTTTAACATAATACGAGAATTGGTAAAAAGCAAGTCGCTTTATTCGGGACGTAGAGGCCGCCCGTTCGAATCGGGTCGCCCCGACTAAGTAAAAAAAGCGGTTTTGGAATCTTTCCAAAACCGCTTTTTTATCACTTTATCTTATCGATCAGCCTTCTTTTTTCCTCCAAAAGGGCGTCAACATCGGCGCCTTCAGTAATGTTCCATTCCTCTTTCAAAAAAGTGATCTGCTTCTCCACATAGCTTATGGCATCCTCATATTTTCCCAGAATCTCATATATTCTGGCCTGGGCCTGAAGGTGATCCATGCAGACATGGTCCTGATGGTTGGCTATATAGATCTCTTCAACCTTATGATATCTCTCCAAAGCCTCTTCGTATCTTGCATTACTAGCATATATTCCCGCCACTTCAAATAAAGCGTCGCAATTGTCGCCATAATTGTTTTCTATATCTGCAACAATTCTCCAAGCATCCTCAGCGCGATACTCAGCAAAAGCGATATTGGCTTCGTATACAGGAATCAGCACCTCCTTGTGATCGGCGAGTTTAGCATAGGTGTCAAGGTACTCCGCAGCCTCTTTTGTCCTGTGATCTGCGATCAGGTTATCAATTAGGAACAGGTAGTTTCTGCCAATCTCCGGGTGCTTCTCCACCTGATCCCTGAAGAACTCAATTGTGCCGTTATGCTGCCTCACATTCCAGTCCCAGATGACAGCTCCCTCACTCTTTTGCAAAAGCCACTGATCCTCCTTGGCCCCGGGATGTAGGTTCATTGCTTTTCTCGCATATCTGCTCACATACCTGCTGTCGCTTACAATCCTGTGATGATAAAGGTGTGCTAAAAAAGTGTAAATCCTTCCATCAATTCTGTCGGGGTGGCTCTCATCATAGTCGTCCTTTATATCCAGCAGAAACTCCTTTGTGTTGTTAAACATCTCATCCGTAAGCTCATTCTCGTAGTCCAGCATATTCTCGATGCGGTGAAGCTTCTGATCTACAGACAGGTCAAAAAGCTCATCGATGGTAACCCCAAAGAATTCCGATATAGCCGGAAGCAGGGAAATATCCGGGGCACAAACATCATTCTCCCACTTAGATACAGATTGACTGCTAACCCCCAGTGCATCTGCCAATGCCTCCTGGGTTGTACTGGACTTCAAACGAAGTGCCTTGATCTTGTTTCCAATATTCATTATTCGCGTTCTCCTTATGTGATTGTGAAGAAACGAAGCTCCATTTCATATCTTACAAGGATTATTGTAGAGTATAATGCCCATCCCCACAATGACGCGTTTTTCAAGTCGCTACAACCTAGGGTTTATCTTTTTCATCCCTTAAAGTCTATTCTTCCACCCACCATCTTCTCGGTGTCCGTCATAACCCTGGAAGCGGCGCTGTTATAGGAGTAGGTCTGAACCTTGGAGAGAAGGTCATCCAGGGAATTGGCCTCTATGATCTCATACTCTTCATCTTCGTAGATCTCGTCCTCATCCTTATCCTTTGTCTTCTCTGCCTTGCTTTCTTTTGCCTTGTTTATGCGGTCTTCCTGGGCCTTCTTCTCGGCTTTCCTCTTTTCCTCCAGCTTATGCTGCTTCTTCTCGGCAGCTTTTTTCTCTATGCGCTTCTTCTGAAGGTCCTGGGATTTATTAACGGTGGCAAAAAAGCTCTCGTTTCCGTTGGAATCCACTGACATTCCAAAGTTCTTAACCCCAATTCCGCTGCTGGAAAGGCCCATCTTTGCCTGGAGCATCTTAGCCTGGGAGGAGGCGATGATGCCCTCATATTTGTTGCGGAAGGATTCGTCGGTGGCCATGCGCTCAAGCTTCTCTTCATCGATGAGAACCACCATCTTATTGGCGTTGCCGTAAGCCGCGGCATTTTGCTGCACCTGGCTCTTCATATCCTTACTAACCGTAATGAACTCCATGCCATGAAATTTGGATTTGAGCTTATCAAGGTAGTTCTTGGCAGTATCAGAGAGCTGCACGTCGCCTATGGTACTGCCATACTCGGTGTTTCTCGGCACCAGTGAGCTCTTGGTGTCGATGGGGGACCAAGTCTTGGTCTCCACCTTCGCAGTACTTCCTTCATTATTTGCTTTTTTAGTTTGGGTATTTTTATTAGATGCAGAATCTACACTGCTTTGATTTTTTACATAAGTATTCTGCACATCCCTGTTTTGCTGTATTTTCATAAAACACCTCCTTGTGTTCCTGAATGAATATGGTTACAGCTTTCACTTCATATATCGGATGTCACTCATGCAAATATGATAGGAAGTACTCCCGGGTAGATATTAAAATTCTATAAATCAGTTTTCGCCTTCTTCGGTATTCTCCTCAGTCTTAACTTCTTCCTGAGTCTGTTCCTCTGTCTTCTCCTCAACCTTCTCTTCAGCCTTCTCCTCTTCCTTGGCAGGCTTGTCAAAAAGATCATCCAGAGTGATGGTCATCATATCCTCGTTGGAAGGATTCTCCATACCTGAAATTCTGCGGGCCTGGTTGGTGATGATCTCCTCGAAGAGGTTACGAACCTCACGGGCGTTGGCAAAATTGTCGATGTTCTCGATCTTCTTGGCTGTGATAAGGGCTCTGATCTGGTGCTTAACATCCTCATCAACCT
>CAMVRW010000300.1 GCA_947169985.1 uncultured Butyrivibrio sp.
AACGTGCAAACACCACGGCCTGCAGCTCCAAATGTTGGAACACACGTTGACGTAAGCACACCGGAAGATAAAGGAAATAATGGAAATCAGCAATAACATGGATAATTTCAAAACAGGCTTTGTAACCCTTATAGGAAGGCCAAATGTTGGCAAGTCCACCCTGATGAATCATCTTATCGGGCAGAAGATTGCCATCACCAGCAACAAGCCCCAGACCACCAGAAACAGGATCATGACGGTTTACACCGACGATGTATCTCAGATGATTTTTCTGGATACTCCGGGACTTCATGACACCAAGAATAAGCTTGGTGAATACATGACCAAGGTGGCTAAGAGCACCATTTCAGAGGTGGATGTGGTCATGTGGCTGGTGGAGCCAAGCACCTATATAGGCGAGATGGAAAAGTCCATCATTGAGGAGCTTAAATCCTGCAAAAAGCCTGTGATCCTTGTTATCAATAAAATAGATACAGTCTCTGAGGACAGCCTTTCCAAGTTTGAAGAGGCATACCTGAAGGAGATGGATTTCGCCAAGGTGGTCAAAGTGGCGGCTCTAAAGGGTATCAACATAGAAGAAGCCAAGGATGCCATAAGGCAGTTCCTTCCTGTGGGACCTCCCTACTATGATGAGGACACCATCACAGATCAGCCTGAGCGCCAGATCGTAGCTGAGATCATCAGAGAGAAGGCCCTTCGCCTTTTACAGGATGAGGTGCCCCACGGTATAGCAGTTACAGTGGAAACCATGAGAATGAGGGAAGCTGTAGCACCAAAGCCAAAGAAAAAGAGGCATCAGCATCCTCCAAAGAAGAGCGCCCTTGAAAAGCAGCTCAAGGAAACTCAGCTGTCCCAGGATATGGATGAAGATATGGAAGATGGCCCGGTTGTCTTTTCACTGGACGGACAACAGGCAGATGACCAGGGATATGATCCCGAGGGCATCATGGACATTGAAGCTACCGTTATCTGCGAGAGAGATTCCCACAAGGGCATCGTTATCGGAAAGGGCGGAGCAATGCTTAAGCGCATCGGATCTTCAGCAAGAAAGGACATTGAGGAGCTGGTGGGCTGTCAGGTCAATCTACAGCTTTTTGTAAAGGTCCGCAGGGACTGGCGTGATGACAAGCAGCAGCTTAAGAACTTTGGTTATAACGACAGACAATTCAAGGATTAAACTGCTATGGAAGATATTATCACCGTCAGAGGAATGGTGCTGAAACACAGCCCCAGTGGGGATTACGACTGGGTTGCAACAATACTGACCAGGGAGAGGGGCAAGATAACCGCCTTTGCCAGAAGTGCCAGGAAGCCTGTAGCAAAGCTTTCGGGAACAGTAGAACCTTTCTGCTTTGGCACCTTTAAACTTTTTGCCGGGAAAAACTCCTACAATATAGTAGAAGCAGATATCGACAATTACTTTGAGGGATTCAGACATGATCTGGAGGGTGCCTGTTATGGCACCTTTTTCCTTGAACTGGCAAGCTTTTATACAAGAGAAAACAACGAGGACGTGGAGCTTTTAAATCTTCTTTATCTGTCTCTTAAAGCTCTTTTGAAGGACAGCATACCCAATAAGCTGGTGCGATGTATATTTGAGCTTAGAGCGCTTTTGATAGAGGGTGAATACCCCGGAGCTCCGCAGGATTTAAGGCTCTCTGAGTCATGCCTGTACGCTTTGGACTATATCTCCCAGACGCCCCTGGAGCGCCTGTATACATTCAACGTGACAGAAGAGGTCCTGGATGAGCTTTGCAGGGTAGTGCGTCTTTTCAGGAAAAGATATATCGACAGACCTCTAAAAAGCCTTGAGATGCTTGGGGCATTCGATGATGCCCTGTGAAATGGGCGCTATTGAAAAAGAAATATGATTTGGATATAATTACTTTGTTTGTGAGGTGATAAGGTGGGTAATTACAGTAGAAAAATACTGATGATGACCTTCGCCGGGGCAACAGCTGTACTGACCCTGACCGGCTGCGGTGATACAGGCAGCCAAGCTACTTCCGTTACCATCGATAAGGAAGGCAAGGTCGCCAACGAAATATATGAGAATTTCGATCAGGAGTACTATGATCTTCAGGGACTTGAGGACATGGCTGCCAGCGAGATCTCAGAGTACAATGTGGAGTATGATGCGCCAAAGGTATCATTGGATAAGGTTGAGCTTTTGGAGGATGATACTCTGGCGAAGCTGTCTATGACCTATGACAGTCCGTCGGATTATTCCCACTTTAATCAGGTGGTTCTTTTCTACGGAACAGTTGAGGAGGCCCGGGACAGGGGATATGAAGTGTCAGGGAATCTGGTGGATGCAGACGGAAACAAGATCGATCCCGAGGTTCTTGAAGGCAGCGGTGAGAAACACATTATCATCACCTCAGAGAAGATAAACATAAATGCTCCGTTTAATATAGAATACATGTCTAAGGGAGCAGTACTTAAAGGAAAAAAGGAAGCGGACCTGTCAGAAGTTAACACTGATACAGCAACCCTGCTTCTTTCAAAATAAGATTTATAGAGAGGATTTAAAATGGAAAAATCAGCAAAGACAATGGACAAGATTGTAGCTCTGGCTAAGGGAAGAGGTTTTATCTATCCCGGATCTGAGATCTATGGAGGCCTTGCCAATACCTGGGATTACGGTAACCTGGGAGTAGAGTTCAAGAACAATGTTAAGAAGGCATGGTGGCAGAAGTTCGTACAGGAGAGCCCATATAACGTAGGTGTAGACTGTGCGATCCTTATGAACCCACAGACATGGGTTGCTTCCGGACATCTTGGCGGATTTTCCGATCCTCTTATGGATTGTAAGGAGTGTCACGAGAGATTCAGAGCTGACAAGATCATTGAGGACTTTGCTGCTGAGAATAATATTACTCTTGAGTCTTCAGTAGACGGATGGTCACATGAGGAGATGGAGAAGTTCATTAACGACCACAATGTTCCATGTCCTTCCTGTGGAAAGCATGATTTCACCAGCATCAGAGAGTTCAATCTGATGTTCAAGACCTTCCAGGGTGTAACTGAGGATGCTAAGGACACTGTTTACCTTCGTCCTGAGACAGCACAGGGTATCTTCGTAAACTTCAAGAACGTTCAGCGTTCTTCACGTAAGAAGGTTCCATTTGGTATCTGCCAGGTAGGAAAGAGCTTCAGAAATGAGATCACTCCTGGTAACTTCACCTTCCGTACAAGAGAGTTCGAGCAGATGGAGCTTGAGTTCTTCTGCAAGCCAGGAACACAGACAGAATGGTTCG
>CAMVRW010000301.1 GCA_947169985.1 uncultured Butyrivibrio sp.
GGACTTGTAGCCCTTGTCTGTGGACATTGCACCAAAGTTTGTAACAACCCAGTAATAAGAGTCGTTAGCGTGAGATACTGTCATAGCACCTGCGCCGATTGCCATGCAAACCAGTGTTACCTGAACAGGAGTTGTAAATCCAAGAATAGGAAGAAGTGGAGCTACGATTCCAGCTGTGGTTGTAAGCGCAACTGTTGAAGATCCCTGTGCGGATTTGAGGATTGCTGCAAGCAGGAATGGGAAGAAGATGCCCATTGCTGAAAGAACTGTTGCATGCTCTGAGATATAGTTAACCATATCTGAAGAAGCTATAACCTTACCAAGAACACCGCCTGCTGCTGTTACGAAGAGGATTGGTCCAACTGTCTTTAAGGTATCGTTACAGATATCATAGAATTTCTCCATCTTGCCTGCTCCAAGAAGCTGGAATACTGCAAAAATAGTACCAACTGCAAGAGCTATAATAGGTGTACCAAGGAATGTGAAAAGACGAGCAACGCCGCCTGTCATCTTAGCCATTGATACGATTGAAGAAAGAGCCATAAGGATAATAGGAACAATGATTGGAGCAAGAGCTATAAAGCCATTAGGAAGCTTACCAAATTCAGCTACAAGCTCTTCATAAGTCTTGGAAACCTCACCGTTATCAGCTTCGTCATCAGCTTTAACCTTGCCACCGATGAACTGTGCATAGAAGTAAGCTGCGATAATAGGGAATATTGAGCAAAGTGCACCGATACCCATTACAAGAAGAAGGTTGTCACCGATGCCCAGTGTATTAGCTGCTGCGATTGGTCCCGGTGTAGGTGGGATGAATACATGTGATGTGAAAAGACCTGCTGCAAGACCTACAGACATAGCTACTGAGGAAGTTGCAGTTCTTTTTACAAGAGCTTTACGGATTGGGTTAAGGATTACAAATCCGGAATCACAGAAAACAGGAATAGATACAACCCATCCCATAAGTTCCATTGCCAGAACAGGATGCTTTTTGCCAACTATCTTAATAACAATGTCAGCCAGCTTAAGAGCTGCGCCTGTCTGCTCAAGGATGCTTCCGATAAGAGCGCCCAGGATAATTACGATACCAATGGAGGTGAAGGTTCCTGAGAAGCCCTGTCCAATTACTGTGGCAATTCCGGCTTTGGTTGTTCCGTCATCCAGCTTAATGTCGGCAATAGGAATTCCGGCAATAAGGCCAAGAACCAGTGAAATCAACATGATAGAAATGAATGGATGGATCTTGAACTTGGAAATCAGAACAATCATACAGACAATAGCTAGAATAAATACGATAATAAGTGGAAATCCTGTCATGTTTTTACCATCCCGACTATTAATGTGTGAAATTACACATATCACTATATTTAGTATAACACCCTGATTTTGTAAGTATATGTTGTATTTGATGATTTTATTGTCTGATAATTGTGCATTTTTATCGATATTGTCGCAATAATGAGAAATAATCACATCTAAGGAATTGTCTTGTCTATCTTATAGATATAAAATGGTACTTATTATGAATATATAATCAGAAACGTGCATAAGCTGTGACTTTTGTGCGGATACAATTTAGGAGCAAATCAAAAAGGGTTATTATGGAATACATCTACGAAACGCATCTTCACACTATAGAAGGGAGTGCCTGCTCTGATACTCCGGCAAAAGAATATATTGAACACATGAAGGCAATCGGCTACAGCGGAATGATCGTTACCGATCACTTTTTTAACGGAAATACAGCTGTACCAAGGAGCCTTCCATGGACAGAGTGGGTTGAACAATACTGCAAGGGATATGAGCATGCACTGGAAGCCGCCAAAGATGCTGATTTTGACGTTTTCTTTGGAGCTGAAGTCTGCTTTCAGGGAGATGAATATCTTCTGTATGGAATAGATAAAGAGTGGCTCAAGAAGACTCCTGAGATTCTGGACATGACAAGATCTGAACTCTACGGCGCAGTACATGCCATCGGCGGAATCATGCTTCAGGCGCATCCCTACAGAGAAAGAGGCTATCTTAACACAATCCATCTGGCTCCAAATGATGTTGATGGTATAGAGGGCTTCAACGCCGAGAATCCAGACTATCAGAATGCTCTCTGCTATCAGTATGGCCTTGAACATGGATTTCTCATGAGCGGCGGCTCTGACATTCACCACCTTAATCAGAAACACATGGGCGGAATGAGCTTCCCATATAGACTTCATTCAATTCAGGATTATGTTAAGGGATTTCTAAACGGGGACGGAACGCCAGTGTTTGTAAGGGATATTACTGACCATATTCCATTCTCCCCAGTCGCTGACGAAAAGGCTCTAACAGAGGTTTCACAGCAGCCTTCACTTCCTGTGGTGATTCATTAAGGAATAATTTATTCACCTGTATAAGTCACTTATGCGCAGATATATCTATAAATAAGGATTTCATACCCATGTCAAAAGAATTCATCGAAGTTACAGATATCAACACTCCCGAACTGTCCATCTACCACCAGTTTTCGGAGAATCAATTATTCCATATAAATGAGCCAGACCTTGGAATCTTCATCGCAGAAAGTCCCAAGGTTATTGGACGTGCGCTGGATGCTGGATATGAACCAATTTCTCTCTTGCTTGAAAAAGGACAGACCGAAAAAGAAGCTGCAGAGCTTATTGAAAGGTGTAATAATGTTCCAATCTACATCGCCGAGTCCTCAGTTCTCACTCAGATCACCGGCTTTCACTTAACCCGCGGCGTTCTCTGCGCTATGAAAAGAAAAGTACTTCCAAGCGTGGAAAGCCTAGTAAAAGATGCCCGTCGTATCGCTGTTCTTGAAAACGTTACTAATCCAACAAACCTCGGTGCAATTGTTAGAAACGCTGCAGCCCTAGGGCTTGATGCAGTTCTTTTCACTCACAGATCCACTGATCCATTATATCGCCGTGCTGCCAGAGTCAGCATGGGCACAGTGTTCCAGATACCATGGACATTTCTGCCTGAGGGCTCAGAAATAGACACAATAAAAGGCCTTGGCTTTAAGACTGTAGCCATGGCCCTTAGAAACGATACAAAAGATATCAGTGATCCAGAACTTAAAAATGCCGACAAGCTTGCCATTTTCCTTGGTGCTGAGGGAGACGGTCTTCTTCCTGAAACCATCGCAGCTTGTGACTGTTGTGTAAAAATCCCAATGGCTCATGGCGTCGATTCTCTAAACGTAGCCGCCTGCAGCGCTGTTGCTTTTTGGGAACT
>CAMVRW010000302.1 GCA_947169985.1 uncultured Butyrivibrio sp.
TAAGACCCCTTGGAGAGTACGAGGTTAGATAGGCACAAGGTGTAAGCATGGTAACATGTTCAGCTGATGTGTACTAATAGGTCGAGGGCTTATCCAAAAAGCAAGATAGGTAAGGATCAAGAGATTTCAGTGTTCGGTTTTGAAGATACAATTATAAAAAACTTATAAATGAATTCTAAAAAGACGGTCAACTGCCCGTCTTTTTTGTTTTTTTATATTTATTTTCAGAAAACTATGCTATACTAAAAAAGGATATTCAAAAGATTTTCAATCGGTTTTATGTTAGTTTTTTCTTTTTTGATCGTGTCACTTACTTTATTTTTTCGCGCGAGGTAGAAGAATGGAATCAAAAATCCTGCTTGAAAGTGGTAACAACGAACTTGAAGTCCTTGAGTTTAAGATTGATGATCATTGCTATGGAATCAACGTAGCGAAGATCAAAGAAATCATCGTGTATCAGGAGGTTACTCCGGTACCTAATGCTCACCCCAGTATCGAAGGCATTTTTATGCCACGTGATACTATGATCACAGCCATTGACCTTAGGAATTGCTTACAGCGTGGAGCCTCTAAGGCTGGCGGACTTTTTATCATCACCAATTTCAATAAGTTGGATATTGCGTTCCATGTTGATTCTGTAGTTGGTATCCATAGAGTTTCCTGGGCTGATATCATTAAGCCCAATGCCACAATTTCAAAGGCAGAGGAGAGTATCTCTACAGGTATCATCAAGTTTGAGAATCAGCTCATAATCATTCTTGACTTCGAGAAGATTGTATCAGATATCAATCCTAATACCGGTCTTAATATGGATGCTCTTGGAGACATCGGATCCCGTCCTAGAAATGAGGTTCCTATTGTTCTTGCAGAGGATTCGCAGCTCCTTAACAAGCTGATTGTAGATTCTCTTAACAAGGCAGGATATAATAATGTAAGACACTTTGAAAATGGTAAGCTTGCATATGATTATATCAAGGCATGTAAGGAAAGAAATGAGCTTGATAAGATCAAATGTATCATCACCGATATTGAGATGCCTATTATGGATGGCCACAGGCTGACAAAGCTCATCAAGAGTGATGATGCTACTAAGGACATACCTCTTATCATTTTCTCATCTCTTGTTAATGAAGAAATGAGAAGAAAGGGAGAATCCCTTGGAGCAGACAGACAGTTATCAAAGCCGGAGATTGGTAATCTTGTTTCTGTGATAGATGAACTGGTTAATGCATCTGATGCAGGTTAATACTAACTGACTAAGACTCCCTTTGCTCTCAGTTATGAAACACGTTTTCAATGACTGTCGGTGAGGGGAGTATTTTATTAGACTGGAATTAGAGGAGAATGGAAAAGAGATTATCAGAGTATATCAGCGATTGTGATCTGATCATTGTTGGGATTGGAAATGAATGGAACTGGATAAGGTCTGGAATAAATGGGGATGAAAGATATGATGACCTGGTTCAGTATAGCCGCAGAGAAGGAAATGAGTGGCTGCTTCCTGTTTTGGAATTTGAATATGCCTATTATAACAATAATGAGACTATTGATAAGGCATACAAAGCCCTTCGAAAACTGATCGGGGAAAAGAGATATTTCCTTATTTCGGAGCTTTTTATTCAGGATGCCCTTTTAAATGGATTTGAAGAAAAATTGTCTGTTTATCCATGTGGGACATACAGATTTCTTCAGACTATGGATGCTACAGATCCCTTGATGGAAACACCTAAAGTCCGGGACTTCATGGACCTTGTAGACAAAGTCCATAAGATTATTGCCGAAGATAATGGCCGTTTGGAGGAAGGTGAGAAATTTAATAAACCATTTTTTAGTGGAAAAGAGCTTTACCTTAACCAAAAGAGGCTGGAATATAGTAATATTAAATATAACGAGAGTGCATATCTTCCCAATTGGGATATGTACATGAAATATCTGACTGAAACAGTAGGAAGTAATCTGCTTTTGCTTGAGCTGGGGGTCTCATTGGATTATCCTACCGTTATCAGATGGCCTTTTGAGAAGGTGGCGTTTATCAATAATAAAGCGCATCTTGTCAGAGTTCACGAGAAGCTCTATCAACATACCCCTGAGATAAAAGATAAGACTGACTCAATTAAAATGAATTCAGTTGATTATACTTTGCAGGAGAGTGAAGGTCTATGAAGTCAAACGACGAAGAATACCTGGACAGCCTTCTAAATTCCGCTCAGCAATCAAATAACAGCAATCCTAAGTCTGCACTTAGCAGAATGTCAGGTAGAAAGTCCTCTGGTTCCGAGATGGGAAATGGATCAGGGGATCTTGGTGCGCTTGTAGATAATTCAAATGGTAATGAAGATCTTAGGGAGATAGGAAGTCTTCTTGACAGGCTTGACCAGGGCGTTATGGTAGACGAGCGAATGGCAGACCTTCTTGATGATATTGAGACCCCTACAGACTCCGGAATTCCTAAGTTCACTGTCGGTGATGCTCCAAGTATAAATGATGTACGTGATCCTGAAGAAATAGCTCTTGATGAAGCTATTGCCGATGCAGAACGTCTTGATGAAGAAATTCGAAGTGGAAAATTCAATTCTGCTCCCGTACAGGAGACTGCCCCTGAGCAGGAACCGGCACCTGCACCTGCGCCTGCGCCATCTCCCATAG
Source organism: uncultured Butyrivibrio sp. (assembly GCA_947169985.1). Taxonomy (GTDB): domain Bacteria; phylum Bacillota; class Clostridia; order Lachnospirales; family Lachnospiraceae; genus Butyrivibrio. The sequence continues at coordinate 2,647 of CAMVRW010000302.1, forward strand.
TAGACCTTGAGGAGGGCGATGACGCTCTTTTAGAAATGGCTCCGGAGGTTTCGCTTCCGGAGGATAGTGGGATAGCTTTGGATAATAAACAGGATTCTGACGCTGATCAGACACCGGAAGAGATTCTTACAGATCTTTTGGATGATATGCCTGATAATGGTCTTACAGCTCCGGCTGAGGAGTCAGTTCAGGAGAGCCTTAGTGACGTCCTTGATAATATCAAGGAAGAAGAGGTTTCACTGGAAGATCTGGAAGCTGCCATGGCTTTACAGGAAATTCCTATAGAGGATCCTGAGGATAGTACTCCTCAACCTGAACCTGAAGGCGAAGCTCCTAGTGCTCCTGAAGCTGAAGAACCTAGTACACCGGAAGGTGTTGAAGATGATCTCAATCTGGATGATCTGTCTTTGGATGATATGAATCTGGACGATCTTGCTAAAGAGGCCGGACTTGATGAAATGATTGAAGAAGCTGCTCCTGAAGAGGCTACATCTTCAGAACCAGCTGGTTTAGATGATCTTATGTCAGGAGAAGCGCTCCAGGAGGAACCTCCAGAAGAGCCTTCAGAAGCTCC
>CAMVRW010000303.1 GCA_947169985.1 uncultured Butyrivibrio sp.
CAGAGGACGGTTGTGAGCTTGAGACAGTTGTTTTCTCAGACTATGTACTTCCTAACACATCACTTGAGCAGGGCGAGCTTGATGCCAACTACTTCCAGACACTTGGTTACATGAACCAGCAGAACACAGATGCAGGCCTTCACCTTAAGGCTGTTGCAGGCGTTCACATCGAGCCAATGGGTATCTACTCACAGAAGTATAAGGCTCTTTCAGAGCTTCCTGATGGCGCTTCAATCGGTATTCCCAATGACCCTGATAACGGCGAGAGAGGAATCGACCTTCTCGTTCAGAAGGGACTTCTTGTTTCAAAGGGTGGTTTCGGAACAGATGCTAACTACACAGAGGATTCACTTACCAATGATAAGGAAGCCAATCCTCACGGCTATGTGATCACACCACTTGAGGCAGCAAGCCTTCCACTTTCACTTCCTGATCTTGATGCAGCTACCATCAACGGTAACTATGCTCTTGAAGCAGGTCTTCCTGCAGAGTATCCTGCTCTTGATATCGAGTCCTTCGATGATGAGACAACCATCAAGAGAACTAACTTCCTTGTAGTTAAGGAAGGCAACGAGAACTCAGAGAAGATCCAGGCTCTCATTAAGGCCCTTACTTCCGATAAGGTTAAAGAGTACATTGAGTCAACTTATAAGGGAGCAGTTATTCCCTCATTCGTTGATCCACAGTAAATTTTATAAATATTCAGGCACACGGCTCATTTGCCGTGTGCTTTTTTGTTGGTAAATGCATTTGGGGCAAGCGGTAGTAGTGATAGGATCAACTTATACCAAGCTATAACGCACATGTTATTTACGTTTGGAGCCAGTAAATGCATAATTAGAAAAAATAGAAATATCGAATACAAAAGACTGCAATTGCAGTATTTATAAGGAGCCAGATACCGTTCGAGGCGTATTTTGCCGAGTTACGGGATCGGGTCCGTGCGGACTGAGTCAGATAATAAACTGTCGTTATTAGAGGAGGAGAAGGTAATGGCAAATATTTACAAAGGAACACTTGGGTTGGTAGGAAATACTCCACTTGTTGAGGTGGTCAATATTGAGAAGGAGCTTGGACTTAAGGCTACTATCTTGGTTAAGCTGGAATATTTTAATCCGGCAGGAAGTGTTAAGGATCGTATTGCTAAGGCCATGATTGAGGATGCTGAGGAAAGAGGGTTTCTTAAGGAGGGTTCAGTGATCATTGAGCCTACCAGTGGAAATACAGGTATTGGTCTTGCAGCAATTGCAGCATCAAAGGGGTATCGTGTCATTCTTACAATGCCGGAGACAATGAGTGTAGAGCGAAGAAGTATACTTCGCAGCTATGGTGCTGAGATAGTACTTACAGAGGGTCCAAAAGGTATGAAAGGCGCAATCGAAAAAGCTGATGAGCTTGCCAAGGAAATTCCCAACAGCTTTATCCCGGGGCAGTTTGTGAATCCTGCAAATCCGGCAATTCATAAAAAGACCACAGGTCCTGAGATATGGAATGATACAGATGGAAAAGTGGATATCTTTATTGCCGGTGTCGGTACCGGAGGAACTGTTACCGGAACAGGTGAGTATTTAAAAGCGCAGAATCCGGAAATCCGAGTGGTGGCTCTCGAGCCTGAAGACTCACCGGTGCTTTCAGAAGGGAAAGCAGGTCCACACAAGATACAGGGTATTGGTGCAGGATTTGTTCCGGATGTTCTGAACACAAAGGTATATGATGAGATTTTTAAGGCCCCTAATAAAGAGGCGTTTGAAACAGCAAAGCTTCTTGCCAGAAAAGAAGGAATATCTGTGGGAATTTCATCAGGAGCAGCGCTTTATGGCGCAATTGAACTTGCAAAAAGGCCGGAGAATGAAGGAAAAGTAATCGTTGCCCTTCTTCCTGACAGCGGAGATCGCTATTATTCTACAGCTTTATTTGCAGAATGATATTTAAGAAAAACTGAAGCGAGGGAATAAACAATATGGAGCAAGAATGTGGTTTTAATACAAAAATACTGCATGGAAAGACATCACATGGATACGGACAAAGAGAAATCCTGCCGCCTATCTCGCAGGTTACAGCATTTGAGTATGAGAGCATGGAGGAACTCGAAAAAGTCTTCTCTCATAAAAGTATGGGATATGCCTATACCAGGATTGGAAATCCAACGCTCACATCATTCGAGCAGAAGATAAATGAACTTGAAGGCGGAATAGGAGCTATAAGCTGCAGCAGCGGAATGTCTGCAATCTCATGTGCACTGCTTGCTCTTTGTGAAAGTGGTGATGAGATAATAGCCGGAAGTGGCCTTTATGGTGGAACGATAGATCTTTTCCATGATCTTGAAAAGCTTGGTATACATACTGTATTTGCTGATGTGCTTGATAGAGAGAATATCGAAAGGCTTCTGAATGATAAGACAAAAGCGATCTTTGGTGAACTAATCAGTAATCCATCACTTCGTGTCCTGGACATTCCGGAGGTTTCGGAGATAGCACACAAAGCAGGAATACCTCTTATTGTTGATTCAACTACAGCAACTCCTTATATCTGCAGACCATTAAAGCTCGGTGCAGATATTGTGATCCATTCGACTTCCAAGTATATAAACGGAGGAGGCAATTCTATCGGAGGAATCATAGTTGACGGAGGAAAGTTTGCCTGGGATTTTGATAAGCATACTGCTCTTTCTGATTTTAAGAAGTATGGGAAAATGGCATTTTTGTTGAGACTTAGGACGGATATCTGGGAGAACCTTGGAGGATGCATGGCCCCATTGAATGCTTTTCTGTCATATATAGGTGTAGATACATTGGGACTGAGGATGGAGCGTATATGCGAAAATGCCGATGAACTTGCTAAAGCTCTTGATGACGAAGCAGATATAACAGTCAGCTATCTTACACTTAAGACTCACCCATATCACAAATATGTGGAAAAAGAACTAAATGGATATGGCGGCGGAATACTGAATTTTAGAGCAGGGAGCAAGGAGAAAGCTTTTAAGATCATCAATTCACTTAAGTATGCAATGATTGCTAGCAATATAGGCGACATACGTACACTTGTCATTCATCCGGCTTCGACATTATATATTCATTCCGGAAGGGCTGAAATGGAGGCTGCGGGTGTATATGATGATACGGTTCGTGTAAGTGTGGGCATTGAGGATAAGAAAGATCTTATTGAGGATTTTGTAAATGCCGTAAGGAATAGCAGATGAGAAA
>CAMVRW010000304.1 GCA_947169985.1 uncultured Butyrivibrio sp.
CCCTTTGCCATTACAACTCCAAGGTCAAGGCCCAGTGTAAAGCTCATGAAGCAAAGAGCAACAAAGCCTGCGATTGTTGTAATGGAGCTTCCGATAACTGACTGGAAAGTAGCTGTGATGGCATTTGCCATAGCCATTTTCTTGTCTGATTCCTTTTCCAGCTCCTCCTGGTAGCTGTGCCACAGGAAGATTGAATAATCAAGGGTAACTCCCAGCTGAAGTACTGCACTAAGTGACTGGGTGATAAAAGAGATCTCTCCCTTAAATACGTTTGTACCCATGTTGTAAACGATTGCCATTCCAATGCTCAAAAGGAAGAACAGTGGAATAAGGTAAGAATCCATTGTAAGTGAAAGAACGATAACCGCCAGGAGAACTGCGATTCCAACGTAAATTGGTGTCTCCTTCATGGCAAGGTTCTTTGTATCTGTAACGATTGCGCTCATGCCGCTCATGAAGCACTGCTTGTTGGCAACCTTTCTGATCTGTTCAATGGCGTCCATGGTGCAGTCTTCTGAAGTTCCTGAATCAAACACCACAAACATCATGGTTGCATCATTTGCGTTAAAAGCTTCATATACTTTGCTTGGAAGCATTTCCATGGGGATGCTTAAATCCATTACACTGTCGTACCAGATAACATCTGCCACATGGTCCACGTCCTCAATCTTGGTCTTAAGATCTGCAACGTCCTTTTCCTCCATGCCCTCTGCCACAAACAGAACAAAAGCACCGGTTCCAAACTGGTCAAGAAGAATGTCCTGACCCTTCATTGTCTCTATGTCCTTAGGCAGGTATGTAAGAATATCATAATTAACTCTTGTGTTCAGATATCCGATTCCTGATGGGATCAAAAGAGCTATTGCCACGATCAGGATCACATATCTAAGCTTTACTATCAGTTCAGATAGTTTTTTCATAACCTTCCTCCTAAAAAAATAATTATTGACCAATGGTCATTTTCTATAGTATGGTATAACACAGAAATGACCAACGGTCAATAATTTATTTCAAAAATAATTCTTCGGGATGATATAATTATGCTAGAAAGGGAATAAAGCTATGGGAAAAGCTGACCAAAACAAAAAGATGAAGATGGAAAGCCTTTTAAATGCCTCCTTTGAACTCTTTACGTCTCAAGGCATCAACAAGACCTCCATCTCTGATATAGTAAATAAGGCGGAGGTAGCCAAGGGTACCTTCTACCTTTATTTCAAAGACAAGTATGATATAAGGAACAGGCTCATCGCCCACAAGTCCAGTCAGCTCTTTATGCAGGCCTACAGTGCTCTTGAAGAGTCCGGGATCACCGTTTTCGAGGACAGGATAATCTTCATTATGGATTACGTTCTGGACGAGCTGGATGCAAACAAGGGGCTTTTGGCCTTCATTTATAAGGATCTTTCCTGGGCAGTGTTCAAAAGAGCTCTCACTACTCCCGTAAGTTCTGATGACGTGGATTTTGGCGCCGTATATCAGCGCATGATAGAAGAATCGGAGGAAGAGCTTAAGGATCCGGAAGTCATGCTTTTCCTTATAATAGAGCTCGTCGGCTCCACCGGCTACAGCTCCATCATGTTTAATGATCCGGTTTCCCTTTCTGACTTGAAGCCCCACCTGGAAGAGGCTGTTAGAGGAATCGTCCGCCAATATACCGGGGAAAAGAAAAAGAAAGCATAAGAAAAGCCACGGGAAGTACCCCGTGGCTTTATTACTTGATAGATTTAGCGACTGGACAGGAAGATGCTCTCTCGAACCGCTTCCTGGTCGTCAGGATATGTTGCAAGGTACTCTTCCATTAAGGAAGCTGCTACCTTGAACTCTCCCATATATTCGTAGGCTGTGATCTCATTAAGTCTCAAGGCCTGGTCAAGGTCCTTGTTGTCTAGCGATATTCCGGACTGGAAGGATGATACAGCCGACTCGTAGTCTCCCTGTCTTATTTGGCAGATACCAAGCTGATTGTAGACTTTGGCACTGTTCGGATCTTCTGCAAGGTAATTTCTGTAAACGCTGATGGCGTAGTTGTAGTCACCCTGTTTTTCCCCTGTCTGTCCAAGAAGGATTACCACAGGCTCTTTTTCCTGGCCCTTCTCATTTCTGGCTGCCTCAAGGTAACTCTGGGCCTCAGCATTATTCCCAAGATAAAAAGAGATCTGACCCTTTTCATAGTTTGACATAAAATCACTGCCGTTATCCATGGCTGTCTGCAGGATAGAAAGAGCCTCATCGCTGTAGCCATATTCATCAAGAGACTTATAGATCATGATCATCATGGAATAGTCTCTGGAGTTAAGAGCAGTGGCCCTTGAAAAGTCAGCGTAGCCTGCGTCGTGATTGCCTGCTGCCAGCTCCGCTGTGCCGCGAAGGTAATAGGCATTGCTGTCCTTATCTCTAAGGGCGATAATGGCGTCATAAACCTCTTTTGCCTTGTCATATTCCTTGAGATTAAGGTATGCTTCCGCCAGGTAATAGTTGGAATCAAAGTCCATGTCATCAACTATTCCCTCATCAGCTGCAAGAGAGGCCAAAAGTTCGGTTGCCGCCAGGTCATATTCCCCGCGCTTTAAGTGAACAATGCCCTTTCCCCTGTGAATAAGGCACTGATCCTCTCCGCCTGCCTCAGCTGCCTCGAAGCTCTCCAAGGCGCTCTGGTACTCATGGCTCTCAATATAGCTGAAACCGGAATCTATATTGTGTCTGCCTGCCAGGCTTCCGCAGCCGGACAGCAATGTGGATAGCAGCAAAAAGCTGGCCACAATCCGTTTCTTCATAAATATTCCCCCGCTAAGTGATTACTTAAGGTAAGCGATTATCTCAACTTCGCAGAGAACGTTTCTTGGGAGCTGCTTTACTGCAACGCAGCTTCTTGCAGGCTTTCCTGTGAAGTACTTCTCATATACTGCATTGAAAGCAGCAAAATCGCTCATCTCTGCAAGGAAACAGGTTGTCTTAACAACATGGCTGTAATCTGTGCCTGCTGCCTTCAAGATCTCACCGATGTTTCTGCAAACTCTGTCAGCCTGATCAGTGATAGTTGTGGTGTCTATCTCACCGTTTGCAGGATTGATCGGGATCTGACCTGAAGCATAAAGAAAATCTCCCGCCTTGATAGCCTGTGAATAAGGTCCGATAGCTGCTGGTGCCTTGTCTGTTGATACGTATTCCATGTTGTTGTCCTCCTCTTATATTATGATCTTGTGAA
>CAMVRW010000305.1 GCA_947169985.1 uncultured Butyrivibrio sp.
ACTGCAACCTGTGTGATATAAGGCATAAGGTTGTTAGGAATTCCATTAGGATTCTCACCAATTGTTCCACTCTTGTGAGCTCCGATAGGATTGAAGTATCTAAGAAGAACTACATTCCACTCCGGATCAGCTTTCTGGATATCAGAAAGAATCTGCTCAAGCATGGACTTAGTCCATCCGTAAGGATTTGTGCACTGACCCTTTGGGCACTCCTCTGTAATCGGAATCTGTGCAGGGTTTCCGTAAACAGTTGCTGATGATGAAAAGATAATGTTCTTGCAACCATGCTTTCTCATCACATCTACTAATGTAAGAGTTCCTGTGATGTTGTTATCATAGTATTCCCATGGTTTCTGTACAGACTCACCAACAGCCTTAAGTCCTGCGAAGTGGATAACGCTGTCAATCTTCTCTGCAGCGAAAATCTTCTCAAGGGCATCTCTGTCTCTGATATCTGCCTCATAAAAAGGAACCTTTTTGCCTGTAAGGGCCTCTACTCTCTCAAGACATTTCTTGCTGGAGTTTGCCAGATTGTCCATAACTACAACATCGTGTCCTGCATTCTGAAGCTCTACTACTGTATGGGAGCCAATATAGCCTGCTCCACCTGTTACAAGAATTGCCATATTTACCTCTTTTCTCCTCTAGTTGTTGTAATGTTTTCTTAATTGGAATTCTAAGAAAAATCCCCCATCATTTCAACTGAATTTTGTTACAACAAGCTGTCATTTTGTTAACTGAGTCTTTTTATAGCTCAATTCCGTTCTTCTTGCAAAGCTCTCTTGCTGACTCAACTGAATCAATACCCTCTTTATTCTTGATAGGAGCAAACTCATGCTCTCTTACTACTTCGTAAGGAAGGCAGGTATCAAGCTCATGGATCATATCAAGAACCAGCTGCTCAAACTTGCAACCGTTTGGAGACTCAGGCTTTACAAGGTTAGCATTCTCATCAATATATGGAATCTTCTTCTCAACAACGTGGAGAGGAAGTGTATTCTTTGCGATCTCGTTAAGAGCCTTCTCATTGAACAGGTAGTTAAGAATTACACCGTAGTTATAAGCAGGATCACCATTCTCATCCTTAGCATCCATCATTTCCTGTGAAAGCTCGTAGTACTCAACAATTGAAGGTCTGCCATCCTCAAGACACATTACACCAACCTTCTCATCTGGGGCGTTCTTTCTAACAACCTTAGCGCCACAGTCTACGCCTGCATCAAGAGTAGCACCAACAAAGCAGGGATCAGCGATTCTCTGAAGCACGTTATCTACTGCAAAGATATCAATCCACTCGATACCTTCCTTGAGAATAAGATCACGAAGACCTGCCTTAAGCATTGAAGAATACCAGCCGGCATTTCCGTTAGGAGATGTAGAGATCCTTCCCTTACCCTCCATGTATACCTTTCCGTCATAGTCTGAAGCCGGAGCCATGTCCTGCTTGAAGAATGTGATCTTCTCCTCTGGATAGCCAAAGAAATTGTGCTCCTTAAGGAAAGAAATTGTAGCATCATTGTTCTTTTCACTTGTCATGATGAACAGGCGGATATATGCTCCGTCAGCCTGCTTGACTGTATCAAGAAGGTTTTCGATGATTCTCTGGAAGATGAATACAGGCTTTGTAAGACCGATGTCATACATACCCTTTGGATTATCGGAACCAAGTCTTGTTCCCATTCCGCCTGCAAGAAGGCAGGCAGCAACCTTTCCTTCCTTCAGAGCCTTTACACCAATCTTGGTAAACTCCTCTTTTTTCTGCTCTATCTCAGATACCTGAAGGGCTGCCAGAGGCTTAAACTCTCCTCTTCCCTCGCTCTTTCCAAGATTCTTGCAGTTCTCGAGAACAGCGAAATCTGTCTCATCGATCTGCTGTAAAAGCTCAGCCTTCTCAGCCTCGCTAATTTCATCAAAATATTTAAGTACATGTAACTGTCCAAACTGTTCAAGTTTCTTCTTAGCTTCTTCTAAGTTCATATATAGTTATACTCCTCTTTATATTAAGTTTCCTTTACTGCTTCAATATAATACCACATACCACTCTATCAAAAAAGAGTAAAAATCGCCATAATATCGGCAAAAAACCCATGTTGATTAGCTATTATTCGCCAACCAACATGGGCTTTAGTTCACTTATTTGTTTTGAAGTTATCAGCCGCCTGTTGTAGGTGCAGCTGCTGCAGGATCTGCTGCCGGTGCTGCCTCAGGAGCAGGTGCCGGAGCGGGAGTTCCTGGAGTCCAGCCTGCAGGATCTACAAGAAGTCCGTTCTTGTCAAATGTGCAGTTAACTCCTTCCAGAGGAACTGTAACCTTCACAAGCATCTTTCCATTATTGCCATCGAAGAATCTCCATCCGTCTGGCTGCTGTACCCAGCCAACAACCTGATGTCCGTCTGTAGGATCAAGGTAGTATACACCGTCCTTAAGAGATGCCATTCCAACAACCATCTTGCCATCCTCAGCAAAATAGAAGTTCTTTCCTTCAATTGCATTCCAGCCTGTAACCATCTTTCCATCAGGTCCGAAGTAATATCTTGCTGCCACATCTCCTGACCATCCGGTGAACATAACGCCGTCTTCTCCAAAGAGGTATGCAGCCTTCTCTATTGTCTGAAGTCCTACTACTGCTGCATTTCCAGGTCCAAAGTAGAATCTCTGTCCCTGCTCATTTGAATACCATCCGCTGACAGCTATTCCGTCTGCACCAAACATGTACTTGCCTGTCTCCAGAGCAATCATACCTGTCTGCATGATTCCGTTGGCGTCAAAGTAGTAAAGCTTATCTCCGATCTGGGTGAGTCCTGTGCGCATCACATACTGATCATCAAAGTAGCGGATACCATCCTCAAGCTGCAAGAAGCCTCTCTGGCACACACCATCTGCATTTGCGTAATAAACAGTTCCGCCCAGGTTCAAAAGACCTGTTCTTCTCACACCATTCTCATCAAAGTAATAATGTGCTCCATCTATATCTGCAAAGCCCACAGCTGCAAGTCCACCTGCCTCAGGATTCAGGTAATAGATTCCGCTCTCATCCTGGAACCATCCTGTCTGGATAAATCCGTTCCCATCAGCATGGTACTTCTGACCGCTCAAGTTGATCCAGCCATACTGTTTACGGTAGTTGTGGTAGTAGTAAACATGTCCGCCCCAGCTGTTGAAGCCCTCAGGAA
>CAMVRW010000306.1 GCA_947169985.1 uncultured Butyrivibrio sp.
TTCCCATGACCTCTTACCGAAACCCTGGCACCAACCTTCAGGTCATATCCTCCGCTATAGGCTGTTCTGCCATCAATAAAAACCGACTCACTTTCAATGAGCTTTTGGGCCTCTGACCTGGAAAGGTGATAGACAAAGGCAAGGATTGCATCGGTCCTTTCAGATGCAACACTTCCTGAAATCTCTTCAAACTCAGGTCTGATGTCACATTCCGAAGGATTGACTACCTGGCACTTTACAGAAGTATGCCTGATGCGGATAAGCTCCTTGCATATCATCTGGGACATTTCCTTCGTTGCAAATACATAGGCTTCGTTTGTCCCGGAAAGAATATCTCCAATCTGGTCCCTCTCGATTCCAAGATTCATAAGGGAACCAAGATAATCCCTGTGATTTAGCTCATCTGCAAACTTGTTGTTTACAGGCGTAATCCTTATGCACTCCAGAACAGAAGGCTCAGACTTTTCTGCCAAAAGAAATCCTTCCTCATCCAGATAATCCGGAAGAAAAACCACCATAGCTCTTTCTGCGTCATCGAAGCCCCCATATATCAGGTACCTTGCTCCGCAGTACTCATGGACATTCGCAGAAACACCTTCCGATGCCAGTATCTGAAAGAAGGTATTCAGCTCAGATACAGACAGAAAGTCAGTATGAGTCACAAAGCTGTTATTATATGCTCTTGTTGCCAGGTCCCTGACTCTTCCCGCCAGGAAATCTCTGCTTTTTTCTTCCACAAAAAATCACCTCCAGATTTCTGAAAACATTATACTCTCGTAAAAGAAAAACTCCTAATCCCAGACGGTAATCCAGGATCAGGAGAATCTCAAAGGAAAATGTTATGTGTATTATGAAAGGAGAGTTATTAGCTAAATTACAGGAGTTTCTCAACGCAGCCTGCTACATTCTTCATATCTTCAGTTGGCTCGAAGCGTGCTACAACGTTTCCGTCTCTGTCTACAACGAACTTTGTGAAGTTCCACTTGATGTCAGGATTGTTCTTGTAATCCTTATCAATCTTCTTGAGCATAACGTTCATTGCAAGAGCCTTTGGTCCCTTTCCAAATCCTTCAAAGCCCTTCTGGCTCTTAAGGAAAGCAAAAAGAGGAAGCTGTCCCTCGCCGTTAACATCTGACTTCTTCATCTGTGGGAACTTTGTATTGTAGTGAAGCTGGCAGAACTCGTGGATCTCTTCATCTGTTCCCGGTGTCTGACCTGCGAACTGGTTGCAGGGAATATCAAGAACCTCAAAGCCCTGATCGTGGAATTTCTCATACATGTCCTCAATATCCTTGTAGTGAGGAGTAAATCCACATCCGGTTGCAGTGTTAACTACGAGTACGACCTTTCCTTTGTAGTTATCTAAAGAAAAATCATTTCCCTGTGCATCAGTTACAGTGTAATCATAAAAGCTCATGTTCTTTCCTCCTTATATGTTTTGTGAGTATACATAGACAAGACTCGGAAATGTAAACATTTATCTCATTCCGCTTGTCTCTGTATACAATCATATTGTACGCAATCTAAAATGTCAATACCCTGTTGCAAAATTTTTTCCAGCTTATATGATTAATCTATGAGCAACTACATCGTATTTGACCTGGAATGGAACCAGGGAGAGGCGCCAGTTACCAGAAACGGTAAGACTCTTACTTTTGAGATTGTAGAGATCGGCGCTGTTAAACTTAATGAAAAAAAAGAAAAGACCGGAGAGTTTTCCTGTCTGATAAAACCACAGGTTCATCGGCACATGCATCGCATAACCGGTAAGCTTATTCATCTTTCTATGGAGGATCTGGACAAGGGAGATACCTTTGAGAAGGCTGCAAAAGACTTCCTTTCCTGGTGCGGAGAGGATCCGAAGTTCTGTAGCTGGGGCCCACTTGACCTTACAGAATTCCAGAGAAACCTGGATTTCTTTGGACTGCCTCTTTTATCTGACAGACCTCTGGCCTTTTATGATGTGCAAAAATTATATAGCCTTGCCTATGATGATGGAAGATCACGACGTTCTTTGGAAGCAGCAATAGACGAACTGAACCTTGAAAAAGATATTCCTTTTCACAGAGCTTTGGCAGATGCTGAATACACAGCTAAGATCTTTCAGACCTTCAATGAAAGAATACTGACCAAAGTCTCTTTTGACACCTATGTCACTCCAAAGACCAAGAGCCAGGAGATCCGGATAGTCTTTGACAACTATGAAAAGTACATCTCCAGGGAGTTTAACAGCAAGGAAGATGTTCTTGAGAACATGGAAGTCATGAGCACCAGGTGTTACCTATGCCACAAGAATATTAAGAGACAGGTAAAGTGGTTTTCTCCAAACGGTAAGCACTATTATTCCGTGGCCTACTGCGATAAGCATGGCTTTATGAAGGCTAAGGTCCGGATTAAAAAGGCTGAAAATGGGAATCTCTACGTAGTAAAGACCTGCAGATTCATATCCCCTGAGGATGTGGAAGCTATGAAAAAGAAACAACGGAAAGTAAAGAAAAGGCAGAACCCTTCATAAAATGGGTTCTGCCTTTTTATCATTAATACGTAAGTGCGTTTGTCCAGTAGTTCTGACCATAGATATCTGTGAATCTGTAGGTCATAAGTACATCGCCCTCTCCCACAGGGAGATTCTGGATCACCATATCAGCCATATCTCCTCTGACTGTAAGGGTGTCACCGATATAGTAGCTTGCCTGATACTGTCTGTCGTATGTGTAGTAGTCGCAGATGAAATCAATCTCGTCACCATCTACTATTTCTGTGAGGTTCTTTGCAATAGTATCTGTCTCACCCTCTACATAATCATAGCAGGCTCCAGCCACATAGCCATCCTCATGTTCTGAGTCAAACACAAGGATAAGATTACATCTATCGCCATTGAGCTCACAGGGAACTCTTGCAGAAATACAGTAGTCATCCTCTGTTCCCTGGATGTCAAGAGTATAGAAGGCAACGATCTGTCCGTTGATTGCAGGCCAGGTCTTATCATTTTGAGCTATGAGATTTCCCTTGTCATCGAATTCCATAATGTTATCAAGGCCAAGGTTTAAGTAGCCTTCACCATCATCATAGAACTCATTAAGACGAAGGTCCTCCACCATTGCCCATTGTTCAGGAGAAAGACTGATAACTTCTTCTCCCTCTTCATTGGTGGTCCAGGTAAG
>CAMVRW010000307.1 GCA_947169985.1 uncultured Butyrivibrio sp.
AGGGTGTACCTACTCTTGGATTCTATGGGCCTTTTTCACCGCTACTCCAGGGGTATTCCTGCGCAGAATCCCCGTTCTGGCTGGCGAAAGCTCTTTTGTGCCTGCATCTTCCAAAGGATCATCCCTTCTGGACGGCTAAGGAAAACAACGGACTATGGGATGAGCTTAAGGAAAATGAAACAAAGGTGTGGACCCTGGACGGCCCTGGACTTTGCATGGCTAACCATCAGGCAAACGGAATAACTGAACTTAGGACCGGGAAGGTTGTGAAAAACAAGGCCGATGATCATGGAATGAATAACTATTCCAAGCTTGTCTATAATACCAAATTCCCTTGGGAGGCAACGGTCAGTGATGAAGTTGAGTCCCAGCAGTATGTGGGAAAGTACACAGATGAGGGGAAGACGATCAAGGGAAATGTGACCTACTGGGCAGGAGAGAAGGACCAGATTTTGTACAGGAGGCAGTTCTTTGATTATGACATGGATAATGAGTGTCACTGGATGACTGCCATTGATCTGGCTGACTTTGCCGTTCCCTACGGAATCATAAGAGCAGATAAGATCCGTATGTTCAGACGACCTATAGAGTTTACCCTTGGAGCCTTTGGCTTCCCGGACAACGGAACAGAAGTTATCTATAAAGAGAAGGATGGCTTCAGGGCAGTAGTGCTCAAGGGACATGACCATACAGGAAAAGAAAAACAGATGGCATTTACTATATTTGCCGGCTGGGATAGCATTGAACGGATCGACTCTGAAGGGACAAATCCTGACAGCAAAAAATCAGTGGTGATGTATGCAAAGACCAAAAGAAACAAGCAGTATGGTTACGAGCCTTACTTCCTTATTTCACAGATCGTCACAAAGGAATCGCTTAAGGATTTTTCGGAGGATGAAATATTCCCCATAGCAAGAATTGAATATACGGATTCCCAGAAATGCGGCGGATACGGACCTGTAAAGATTTATTTAAAGAACGGAGAAGTAAGAGTTATCGATTTTTACGGCATTGAGGGAAAGTTCTCGGTATAAGTGGTGAGATAAAAGAAAGGGAATACGCATGAAGATCAGTGTATATAATGATTGGGATCATGTTCCCAAGGCGGAAAGTAGTGGCGAAGACGAAGTAACTCTTGCCTGGGATGGAGAATATAGAAAAGGTGACATTATAGAGTTTTCCGAAATTACTCCGGATGAATTTTACGTTGTGAAGGTCGATGCAACAATTGATCCTGCGCTGGTACTTATTAAGGAGGAGACAGTTCTTTTTACGGTTCCCTTCTATGAGAAGAAAACCAGCTATAACCCATTATCCTTTTGGGGAAACAGGCATATTGTGACCATAAGAAAAGCCGCGGATTATGAGGTTTCTGCGTACAGAAATCTGGCTCTGAATCCCTTTGACCAGCATGAGGTTAGCGGCGTTTATCCTCATGCCAGTGCAAACGTGGAGACAAGGGGTGAGGCAGTATTTGCGGCGAGGAATGCTATAGATGGCTGCAAGGCAACCCTTTCCCATGGAGAGTGGCCCTATGAATCCTGGGGGATCAACCGTCAGGACGATGCAGAATTCACTTTGGATTTCGGAAGAAAGGTTGATATAGACAGGATCCTTCTCTATACAAGAGCTGATTTCCCACATGACAACTGGTGGGTGGAAGGAACCTTAAGCTTTTCAGATGGAAGCCAAGAAGTAATAAAGATGGATAAGAAGGTCCAGATACCTCATAGCTTTAATATCAAGCGCTCTGGCATAGAATGGATCAAGCTTGGAAAGCTCATTAAAGCTGATGATCCAAGCCCGTTCCCGGCACTTACACAGATTGAAGTTTATGGAACTGAAGCCAGATAGATTAAGAAAAGGCTGTCGCACTCAGAAAGAGCGACAGCCTTATTTTGTCTTTATCTGTTTTCGTGATCAAGTGATGCTTTGATGAATCCTGAGAAAAGAGGATGTGGTCTGTTTGGACGGCTCTTAAGTTCAGGATGTGCCTGGGTTGCCATGTGGAAGGCGTTTGAAGGAAGCTCGATCATTTCAACGATCCTTCCGTCAGGAGACATTCCGCAGAGCTTCAAGCCGTTCTGAACCAGAACATTTCTGAAGTCGTTGTTGACCTCGTATCTGTGACGATGGCGCTCTGTGATGTTCTCTGAACCAAAGAGCTCAAAGGCCTTGGAATCCTTATCAAGGACGCAAGGGTATGAACCGAGACGTAAGGTTCCACCGATATCCTCAACACCATTCTGGTCAGGTAAAAGAGCTATCATAGGATGCTGGGTGTTTGGATCAAACTCGATGGAGTGTGCATCTGCGTAACCAACTACGTTACGTGCAAACTCAACGATTGCCAGCTGCATACCAAGGCAAAGGCCAAGGAATGGAAGGTTGCTTTCGCGAGCATACTTGATGGAGGTGATCATTCCTTCGATTCCGCGATCACCAAAGCCGCCGGGAACGATAAGTCCATCTACACCTGAAAGAAGGTCTGCTACATTATCAGCAGTAACTTCTTCTGAATCTATCCATTTAATATCGACAGCAGTCTGATTAGAGATACCACCGTGCTTAAGAGCTTCAACTACACTTATGTATGCATCATGAAGCTGCGTGTACTTTCCGACAAGAGCAACCTTTACTACATGCTTCATTGAGTAGAGAGTGTCTACCATTGCCTTCCAGTCTGTAAGATCAGGCTCTGGACACTCAAGGTTAAGGCACTCACATGCCACCTGAGCCAGGTGCTCTTTTTCCATGGCAAGAGGAGCCTCGTAGAGGTACTCAAGATCAAGGTTGTTGAGAACGTGACTTGAAGGAACATTACAGAAAAGAGCTATCTTATCCTTTGTCTCCTGATCAAGCTCCAGCTCGCTTCTGCAAACGATCACGTCAGGCTGAAGTCCCATTCCCTGCATGGTCTTTACTGCTGACTGAGTAGGCTTTGTCTTGATCTCCTGTGAGCAGCGAAGGTAAGGAATAAGTGAAACCAGGATCAGCATTGCATTCTCATGGCCAACTTCATGCTGGAACTGTCGTATTGCCTCAAGGAAAGGCTGAGATTCAATATCTCCCACAGTTCCACCAACCTCAATGATGGCAATTCTTGTCTCATCGTCAGTGAAGTTTCTGTAGAATTTGCTCTTGA
>CAMVRW010000308.1 GCA_947169985.1 uncultured Butyrivibrio sp.
GATAGCCTGGCCCTCTCTGATCTTGAAGTTAGCGATTGACTTCTTAGCCTTTGTAAGAACGGGCTTCTGACCTGTGATAATTTCCATGTCGCCAGCTGCGTTCTCAAGAACCTTAGCATTTTCTTTAGCTTCGCCAACTGCCATGTTTACAACGATCTTGTCAAGCTTCGGAACTTCCATAACGTTCTTGTAGCCGAACTTCTTTGTCATAGCGTCAACGATTTCGTTTTTATATAAATCTTTATATCTGCTCACGTCTTAGTACCTCCTTCCCGTTAGTTCTTCTTCTGTGCCGGATAGATCACATCGATTTCTTCACCAGTTGCTTTTGCAACACGAGTCTTCTTAACGACCTTGCCGTTCTCATCTCTCTCGACTTTGATGCCGACACGAGTGGTCTTACCGTCAACTACGAGCATAACGTTGGAGATATCGATAGGAGCTTCAACTTCTACGATTCCGCCGTTCTGATTCTGCATAGAAGGCTTCTGGTGCTTTTTAACCTTGTTGATACCTTCTACAACTACTCTGTGATTTTTAGCATCAACGGACAGAACCTTACCTTCATGACCCTTGTCTTCATAGGAGCCAGCGATAACACGAACTGTATCTCCCTTTTTAATTCTACTTGCTGCCATAACCTGGGTTCCTCCTTATAATACTTCAGGTGCCAGAGACAGTATCTTCATGTATTTCTTATCACGAAGCTCTCTTGCAACTGGTCCAAATATACGTGTTCCTTTTGGATTACCGTCATCGTTGATAACTACAGCAGCGTTCTCATCGAACTTGATGTAGGAACCATCTTTACGACGTGTCTCCTTTACTGTACGAACAA
Organism: uncultured Butyrivibrio sp.; assembly: GCA_947169985.1. GTDB lineage: Bacteria > Bacillota > Clostridia > Lachnospirales > Lachnospiraceae > Butyrivibrio. Next base: position 839 of record CAMVRW010000308.1, read on the forward strand.
CAACGGCTTTAACAACGTCACCCTTTTTTACAACACCACCGGGTGTTGCATCTTTAACAGAAGCAACGATTACATCACCGATTCTCGCATATCTTCTTGTAGATCCGCCCATAACACGAATGCAAAGCAGTTCTTTTGCACCAGTATTATCAGCGACATTAAGTCTGCTTTCCTGTTGAATCATGTTAATTCTCCTTCTTTATAATGCGCAGGATACGAGTTAAATTTCAAAGAAATTATACTCAAAATTACTTTGCGCGCTCAATAATAGAAACAAGTCTCCATCTCTTATCTTTTGAAAGTGGTCTTGTCTCCATGACCTTTACTGTATCGCCAACATGACACTCATTGTTCTCATCATGTGCCTTAAGCTTATATGTTTTCTTAACGATCTTCTTGTAAAGAGGATGTTTTACATGGTCTTCAATGGAAACAGTGATGGTCTTGTCCATCTTATCACTTGTAACCTTACCAACACGTGTTTTTCTAAGATTTCTTTCCACGATTCTTTATCCTTTCCCGCAACTTCAGCGAAATTATTCAGCTACTTTAGACTTCTGTGTGATAACTGTCTGGATTCTAGCAATATTCTTACGAACAGTGTTGATTCTAGCAGTATTGTCCAGCTGGTTAGTAGCCTTCTGGAATCTTAAATTGAAAAGTTCCTTCTTTGCAGAAACAAGCTCTTCATTAAGAGCCTTTGCATCCTTCTTATTAAGCTCTTCAACATATGTATTAGTTTTCATCAGATACACCACCTTCCAAATCAGCCTTGGAAACGATCTTGCAGCGGCAAGGAAGCTTGTGCATAGCAAGACGAAGTGCTTCTCTGGCATCATCTTCAGATACACCGCCGATCTCGAACATTACGCGACCTGGCTTTACTACAGATACCCAGTACTCTACAGTACCTTTTCCGGAACCCATTCGAGTTTCAGCAGGTTTTGCTGTAACAGGCTTATCCGGGAAAATTTTGATCCAAACCTGTCCACCACGCTTTGTGAAACGTGTCATAGCTACACGGGCAGCCTCAATCTGGTTGGATCTGATCCAGCAAGGATCAAGGGCAACTATTCCGAACTCACCGTAAGAGATTGTTGTACCGCGAGTAGCTTTGTGAGCCATAGAACCACGGAACTGTTTACGGTGTTTAACTCTCTTTGGCATTAACATTATTTATCGCTCCCTTCCTTGTCAGCATCAGCCTTAGGTCCTTTCTTAGGAAGAACTTCTCCCTTGTAGATCCAAACCTTAACACCAACCTTACCATAGGTTGTATCTGCTTCTGCAAAACCATAATCAATATCAGCTCTAAGTGTCTGAAGCGGAATTGTTCCTTCGCTGTAGAACTCTTTACGAGCAATATCAGCACCACCAAGACGTCCACCGCAGCAAGCCTTGATACCAAGAACTCCTGCCTTCATGGATCTTGACATTGAAGACTTCATAGCTCTTCTGAAAGATACACGGTTCTCAAGCTGGCTTGCAATGTTTTCTGCAACAAGCTGAGCATCGCGGTCAGGTCTCTTAATCTCTTTGATATCAACCATGACTTTTTTATCTGTAAGCTTCTGAAGCTCTTTCTTTGTGATCTCGATTTCATTACCGCCCTTACCGATTACAACGCCGGGCTTAGCTGTGAAAACGATAACCTTAACTCTGTCAGATGCTCTCTCGATCTCGATCTTGGAAACACCTGCAGCATATAACTTTTTCTTAAGGTACTTTCTGATCTTGTAATCTTCAACAAGATTATCAGCAAATGCACCCTCTTCAGCGTACCATCTGGAATCCCAGTCAGCTATAACGCCTACTCTCATGCCATGCGGATTAACTTTCTGTCCCATTTGATTTTAGCTCTCCTTTCTTATCTCTCATCCAGAATGATGCTGAGGTTGCTCATTCTCTTGTTGATTCTGTAAGCTCTACCCTGTGCTCTAGGATGAATTCTCTTCATGATAGGGCCGTTGTTTGCGTAGCACTCAGCAATGTAAAGATTCTCACGGTTCTTACCCTGGAACTCAGCATTTGCTGCAGCACTTGCAAGAAGCTTATAGATAACGCTTGAAGCATATCTTGGATTGTACTGTAAGATAGCAAGAGCTGTTGTTACATCCTTACCACGGATAGCGTCCATAACGAAGCATGCCTTCTGAACAGGAATTCTAGCGTATGTAAGCTTTGCGTGTGGTCTTGTCTCTCTATTTTCTCTATTTCTCTCAACTTTGTATTGAGATCTGGACTTCTTCTTTTCTTCTGTTGCCATAATGAACCTCCTTTCGCTCTACCTTATCTGGCAC
>CAMVRW010000309.1 GCA_947169985.1 uncultured Butyrivibrio sp.
CCGCCTTCCAACGATGCTTAGCCGTTCATAGCCGCTAACAAACTCTTGTCACCAACCAGCAAACCTTCCGGCTAAAATTTATGCCGAATACAATGCCGACTTATAGATAACTCATATTATTCAGTTAAAATCATCCTTCTGAAACTTGCATTTCAAGAACAATCCTTACATTCAAGTCCTCGCGCTCCATATTCAAATTAGAGCCGCAATTGGGGCAAACCATTTCCAGATCAAAAAAGCTCCCTCGAAACAGACGATGCCCACATTTAGGACAAAAAATCTTATACCTTTGCTTTTTTAGTGTAAGCGCGCAATAATCCGGTGGGTTGTAAAACAACCACCATTGTTATCAGTTACAAGGGCTTTTGCCCATAAAATATACCCCGAGTTCTTATGAACCCGGAGCACCTTGACAATTCACATATGATAAAGATTACATTGCATCAAAGATAGCATCTTGATGTTTCCTGAACAGCTCATCAAGAGCTTCTTTGCATTCTGGATTCCATGGAGATAACTTTTCAAGCTCCTCGTCGCTCATCTGAGATGATGGACATTTGATCAACAGATACTTGAGGTAGTAGTAAACATCTACTCCACAGGCTTTTGCTGTCTCGACCATGGAATAAGTAAGTGCACTTGCGTCAGCACCTTTAGTGCTGTCGGAAAACAGCCAGTTCTTTCGGCCTGTAACAAATGCTTTACAGCTTCTTTCGCTTGTATTGTTGTTGAAGCTACATCCGCCATCCTCGAGATACGTTTCAAGGAACTGCCTACGATTCTGTATGTATACAAGAGCTTTGTATAGTCTTGAGTTCTTGATCGCGGTCTGACAGTCAAGCCATTTCCAGAATCCTTCAAGAACAGGCTTTTCTTTTTTAAGGCGATATTCCTTTATGGCATCAAAATTTAAGCTCTTCTTCTCATGAATCTTTCGTTCCATATCGAAGAGCTTATCTACGTATGCAAGTCCTTGAACCGCAGGCTGTGTGTGATCGTATTCCTTACCTTTGGGAATGGCATCGATAAGGTAACGTCTTACATGTGCCCAACACGATGTTCTCGTGCAGTCCTTGAGTTTGTTATAACCACCATATCCATCAGTCATGAGATAACCGTGGAATCCCTCAAGGAACTCTTTGGCAGTCTGTCCTGCACGTGTTGGAGAGTAGTGGAACAGAACTATCTGCTCCGGATCATACTCACCTGAGCGGAACACCCACATGTATGACTTTGTTTCAGCCCTGCGCCCCGGTTCTTTGAGTACCTGTACAGGTGTCTCATCAGCCATGATATATTTTCCGGAAACAAGTTTCCTTTGGAAGTATTCATGCATAGGTCTGAAGAAGTCTTCAGCATTATTGATTATCCAGTTGGCTATAGTTCCTCTGCAGATCTCAGCTCCGTACATCTTGAAATCTTTTTCCTGTCTGTATAAAGGAAGACAATTGACGTACTTTTGGTACATCACCCAGGCAACTGTTCCTGCAGATGCCATACCATGGAGCATATGCTTTTGGTCATCACGTCCTTTTACGATGTGTGGTACTTCGGCATCTTCTTTGCATTTGGGGCATCCATAACTTACGCTGTAATACTCGATAATCTTAAGGCTTGGCTTTATGAGCTCGATTTCTCTTCGAACGAATTCTTCTCCGATTCTTTCAAGAGGCGTACCACAGATATCACAGATGCGTTCATCTTCGGGCACATCAAGAAGAACCTTCTGAACCGGAAGGTTTGCAAACTTATCTGTCATCTTGGTTTTCTTCTTGCGGGTATGTTTCTCGACGGTAGTGAATTCCTGTTCCTCCGGATCAGGCTCAGCCATTAGAGTTTCGGCTTCATTGAAGAGATTTAACTGGCCTTCAAAATCATCTCGCTTCTCACTGGACTTTCCAAAGAGCTTCTTTGTAAGATATTCGATCTGCTCTTGCAGAACCTTTTCTTTTTCTAGATGTTCTGCTTCACGTTTGTTGGCAGCTTCTATGAGAGCGTTAAGATTTTTTATGGTAGTATTCAGTTCCTTTACGGTATCCTTCAGCTCAATAAGCTGTTGTTCCCTGGAATCTCTTGCCACGATAGCCTCCTTATATCTGATATATAGATTTTATCAGACATTCAGGACGATTAATATCGGCAAATGTGCCAAAGTGCTCAAAACAAAGCCTCATTATTAATCCGATTCAGAGCGTTTTAAGAAAAGTGCACAAAAGCTGAGCTGCTATCGTTAAGAGGCTCTGATAGCCTTAGGCTGCTCAATATCGATGCCTGAAAGAAGCCAGTCAAGCTCACGCCATGAAAGACTTCTGACTTCATCCTTATTTCTTGGCCAACGATATCTTCCCTGAGCAACAGAAAGCCTTTTGTATAGCAATACAAAGCCATCCTGTTCCCACATGAGGATTTTAAGACGATCAGCTCGTCTACCGCAGAAAAGAAAAATAGCCCGAGATCTAGGATCCATGTGCAGCTTATCTTCAACAATGGCGCACAGGCCATCTATGGATTTGCGCATATCTGTATAGCCACAGACAATGTATATGTCATCTGCAACTGTGATATCCCCGATCATGTCAGGCCTCCTAAGATCTTTAAGGTTTCTGATAGAACTACCGGATCTACTGTGTTGCTGATGCGGATATTTGCTCTTCCGAGATTTATCTCTATCGTATGTGAATTGTCAAGGTGCGGCGCCACAGAAGAAATATATTCCTTTGGCGGCTGGATATCATCAATGATATCCACCTGAACGACGTCCTGCTTAGGGAGCGTCAGGTCATGTATTTCATCATGCGAGTTTCGCATCGGCTTTGGTACAGCATAAGCCTTTTGGCGAAGTCGCTTGATCGCACTGTATAAAGAATACTTTTTGATGCCGTTACATAAGCACCACTGTTCATCACTAAGACCGCTCTGGCGGCATTGAGTTACGAGTTTGTACCACTCATCAAGTGTTCTACGTTGTTCTTTGCTTGAATCTGACATAATAAACCTCCGGGATGTGACACCAAAGTGTTGTCTATTAGTCTTAATACATAGACAACTTAAGTGACACCAAAATGTAGTTTATAGTTCAGATTCATTATGAAGGATTAACAGATGGTTTTATATCCGTCGAAATATTTTGCGCTTAC
>CAMVRW010000310.1 GCA_947169985.1 uncultured Butyrivibrio sp.
AGAATGTTTGTTAGTGTACTTACTATGGTTCTTATTGGTAATACCAAAGAAGAATTAGACCAGGATACAGCAAGTTTGTTGCACTTGTGATAGAATGTGATAAATAAAGGATTTTTCATATTTGTATTTATTAGGAGGCGCTTTCGTGGCAGCAAAAGACAAGTATGTAGCTTATGTGTCCAGCTACACATCAGGTTTAGGCACAAAATACGGTATCAGGATCTATGATGTAGATCTCAAGAATGGAAGACTGACCGAGAAGCAGAAGGTTGAGATCACAAACTCTTCTTATATCGGTATCTCACATGATAACAAGACTCTTTATTCCATTACTGATGAAGGTGTTGAGGCATATCATATTCTTCCTGATGGAGGCCTTGAATTCATTAATGAGGCATCTATAAATGGTATGCGTGGCTGCTATGTTAATGAGGATCAGACAGATCACTTCCTTTCTACAGCAGGTTATCATGATGGCAAGGTTACAATCTTAAGACTTAATGAGGATGGCAGCATCGGTGAGATCACAGATGAAAGATATCACAAGGGCCTTGGCACAGCTGCCGGAAGGAACCATGTTCCTCACGTCCAGTGCATAAAGGTTTCCAAGGACAACAAGTATCTTCTTGCTGCTGATCTTGGAATGGACAGGATAAATATCTACTCACTTAACCAGGAGACCGGCAAGATCAAGGAAGTGGATGTTATCCACTGCGATCAGGAATCTTCACCAAGACATATGCAGTTCTCAAAGGAAGGCAAGTTCCTCTATGTATGTCTTGAACAGAAGTGTGCTATTGATGTATATGAGTATCATGAGGATGAGAATGGTATGCCTGAGTTTAATAAGATTCAGGAAGTTACCAATTCTGACGAGGCAGACTCAATCGGTGTTGCATGCAGCGCACTGACATTCTCAGAGGATTATAATTATCTGGTAAGCTCTACAGCAGGTGAAAACAATGCTATTGTTTATAAGGTTGATAAGGAGTCAGGTCTTCTTACTAAGAAGATCCAGCTTCCTGTAGCAGGAGAGTATCCTAAGGATGTAGCTCTTTTCCCTGATAACAAGCACCTTGTTTCACTTAACCATGAGTCAGATTCAATGACATTCTTCACTGTAGATATGGATGCAGGAACAATGGTAATGAACGGACCGGAGATTCCTGTAACTCGTCCTAATTGCATAGTATTCCACAAACTGGAAGGATAAAAAAAGGCTGTCACTTAAGTGACAGCCTTTTTAATTCTTACTATCAATTCTTTTGCCCAAGATAGAATCCCAGAATTCCCTCAACCTTTGAAGACATATTGCTGATCATAAGATCGAGAAGAGTAATGGCGCACATGGATTCAACTACAACAACGGCTCTTGGAACAACAACAGGATCATGACGGCCCTTTACGTTTATTTCAATATTTTCACCATCTTTATTTACGGTATCCTGGGTTTTGGCAATGCTGGGAGTTGGCTTGACATAAGCTCTAACAACTATGTCACTGCCATCAGACATTCCTCCAAGAATACCACCAGCATGGTTAGTCTTCTTGGTGACTTTTGAGCCAACGGTTTCAAAGGGGTCGTTGTTTTCTGAACCATACATGGAAGCAACCTTGCAGCCATCGCCTATCTCTACAGCCTTGACAGCGCCAATGCTCATTACAGCATGGGCCAGGAGAGCATCCAGTTTATCAAAAACAGGTTCTCCGATTCCAGCAGGTACGCCAGTTATTTTGCATTCTATAACGCCACCAAGAGAATCATTATTCTTTCTGGCGTTTTCAATCAGTTCCATAGCTTTTTTATCTGCTTCAAAGTCAGGCATGGCGGTAGGAGTCTTGAGTCTTGTATCCATATCGGCTTTGGAAGGATCAATCTCAACAGAACCAATAGACTTTGTGTAGGCGCAGACCTTTATGCCCATTATTCCAAGAAGTTTCGAACAAAGTGCTCCGGCTGCAACTCTTGCTACAGTCTCTCTGCCGGAGGACCTTCCACCTCCTCTGTAATCCCTAAAACCATACTTCTGATCAAAACCATAATCAGCGTGTCCAGGTCTGTAGTAGGAAGCTATATCATTATAATCTGCTGAATTCTGAGAAGTGTTTGGAACCATGAGAGAAATAGGAGTACCGGTGGTTTTGCCCTTAAATACCCCTGACAAGATCTCTACCAGATCATCTTCCTTTCTTGAAGTGGTAGCACCGGAAGTACCTGGCTTTCTTCGATCCAAAAAGACCTGGATGTCTTCTTCCTTCAGATCCAGACCTGCAGGGAAACCATCTATAACACATCCTAGAGCTTTTCCGTGGGATTCACCCCAAGTAGAAACAGTAATATTGTTGCCGAAAGTTGAACCTGCCATTGCCATACCTCCTACGATATTCATTTAAGACTTATTACAAGTATAGCATAGACTTTTACTTTCAGCGTTTTTTAGTTTTTGGATTTTTTTATTCAAAATTGGTGAATTTTGTGTGAAATCGTTATATAATACATTTTGTAGTTCTATACTCGCGAAATATCGCAAAAATAGGGGATTTTCGATATGAATGCTAGTAACTTGCAGATGAAGCTTGACTTCAAGAGCAAGGTGATTTCTAAAGTGGAGAAATTTAATAGGAAGCATAAGGCTTTATCTTTTCTGGGTATTGCCTATGCTGTGGTAGCTATAACCGGTTACAACTTCTTGTTTTATTTTTACAGAAACACCAAAAGATTTACATGTCTTGCTTGTATCATCATGTTCTTTATTGCCAGCAGCAGTTTTTCTTATTCTGCTATGTCACTTAACATCAGCTTCGCCAGTGAAGCAGCATCCGGAGAAGAAGATGGATCTGCAGTGGCGGTTCTTTCCCGGCAGGAGGTTGCGGAGTCCAGCGCTGAGCTTGCAGTAGTTGAGGATGTTGATCAGGAAGTAATGGCCGAAGCCAGTGAAGTAGTGAATCCTGATGTTGCAGAGATCGACAACATGGTTTCACTTGCCCAGATCCTTGAAGATAACGAGGGCAGCGAAGAATCTTTGGCTGTTGAAGGAACTAAAGATGCAAAGACTCAGGTAAAAGATGCTGATGCTCAGCTTAAGAGTCTTGAGGAAAGTGAGGAAAGGGCACTTTCAAGTTCAGGAAACAGC
>CAMVRW010000311.1 GCA_947169985.1 uncultured Butyrivibrio sp.
CACGAGGAAGAGGACAGATCAAAGTCTGAGTTCATGGTATCCGGAAAGGACGAAGGCTTCTATTTTGTTGATACAGGTAAGGGATATGATGCTTACGTTGCATACGTTGTTGAGCCTAAGTCACAGTTCAGAGTATGTGCAGCAACTGATTCCAAGAAGGTTCTTTCCTCCGCAAGACAGGCTGCTACAGTAGTAATCGTGATTGGCCTTGTTATGCTTATTGCTTCAGCAGTTATTTCACTGCTTATGGCAAACAGCTTTGTAAGACCGATCGAAGCCGTAAGCAAATCTCTTACAGCTCTTGCTGATGGTAGATTTGAGGCTGTAGAAGGCTATGATAAGAAGAAGGACGAGTTCGGAGCAATTTCGAGAGCCATGAACTCAGTTATCAGTACGTTAAAAGAAATTGTCAGCCATATCAAAGAATCTGCAGGAAATGTTGGCGAGTCATCTGAGGAACTTTCCGACATGGCCAACCAGATTTCCCAGACAGCAGAGGACGTATCCAATGCTGTACAGGAAATTGCTTCCGGAGCAACACAGCAGGCAGATGAGATCCAGTCCGCATCTGAGAATGTTGGAAGGATTGGCGATGCTGTAGGAGACGTTCAGAATTCTTCAGGAAGTCTTACAGAACTGGCAGGAAAGATGAAGGAAGCTTCTGAGATTTCAAGTCAGTCCCTGCAATCACTTCAGGATTCTTCTGCTGAGATGACAGCCAAGATAGATGATATTTCTCATACGATCCAGGCTACAAAGGATGCAGTTAATACAATCAGTGAAAAGGTTGCAGGAATCACATCCATTGCAACTCAGACCAATCTGCTCTCACTTAACGCTTCAATCGAGGCAGCAAGAGCCGGCGAAGCAGGAAAGGGCTTTGCAGTTGTTGCTGAAGAGATCGGAAAACTTGCTGAAGATTCCAAGCAGATGGCAGATGACATCATGAAGGAAATGGATATGCTTCTTGAGCAGAGTAATGCTGCTGTAGGTGCTGCTGAGGATGTTAAGCAGGGTAACAACGATCAGCAGATTGCTCTTGGTGAGACCCTTGATGCAGTAAATGGAATGCTGGCAGATATCAACAGTACAGTTGGCGGTGTACAGCAGATCTCCCAGGGTGCAGATACCTGCGAGAATTCCAAGAATGCAGTTGTTGATACTATGAGTGCTCTTTCAGCTATTTCCGAAGAAAATGCAGCATCTTCAGAGGAGACCGGTGCTTCCATGCAGGAGCTTTCAGCTACGGTTACAACTCTTGCTGGATCAGCTAACAACCTGAAGGAAATCGCTGAGAAGCTCAATGAGGATATGAAGTTCTTCAAGGATTAAAAAAGCCAAAACTGTCCATGGAAACTGGGCAAAAGCCTCTTGATATAAAAGTGGTTATGTGATATATTTTATGTAGTAATCAAAACTACATGCAATATATTCAAGAACTACTTATATATAAATCCGGACTTTTCCGGAGAGGAGGCAATATGAACGCACAGGAACTTAAGAGTTATTTAGAAGAGCATCTGGTTCCTTCTAAGCTTTACAAGATCGGGGGATCACACAAGAACAGAATCTGTCTTGATAAGACTGAGAACGGTTGGGCAGTATGGTTCCAGGACAAGAAGGACAGGATCGGAGTTCTGAACTTTGTTGATGAGGCTTCCGCTTGCAATCGTATGAAAGACGAGGTTAGAAAGCTGATGGAACAGCTTTATGGTCTTACCTGGGCAGCTGCTAAGTGAGACGATAGCTCTTTTCATTGGTAGAACAATAATAAAAGATCAAGAGAGATGTCTGAATATTTATTTACAGACATCTCTTTTTTATGGCAATTTTATGGTAAAATATCATTACGTTGACGTAACTTACGAAAGGAGATTATATTATGGCAAATCTTGATCCAAGGACTAATGAACTTAAGGGAACTGAAACCGAGAAGAACCTGATGGCAGCCTTTGCAGGTGAATCTGAGGCAAGAAATAAATATACATATTTTGCTTCCAAGGCTAAGAAGGATGGATATGTTCAGATCAGCAAGATCTTCGAAGAGACAGCTGCTAACGAGAAGGAGCATGCTAAGCTCTGGTACAAGATCCTTTCAGGAATCGGCTCTACAGTTGATAACTTAAATGTTGCTGCTGATGGTGAAGCCTATGAGTGGAAGGAGATGTACCCAGGCTTTGCTAAGACTGCAAGAGAAGAGGGCTTTAATGATATTGCTGATCTCTTTGAGCAGGTTGCAGCAATTGAGAAGGAGCATGAGGAGAGATATCGTAAGCTCCTTAAGAATATTGAGGATGGAATCGTATTCTCAGCAGACGGCGACACTATATGGGAGTGCTCAAACTGCGGACATGTTGTGGTTGGACCTAAGGCTCCTGAGGTTTGCCCTGTATGTAATCATCCTCAGGCTTATTTCATCAGAAAGGCTCAGAACTATTGATATAAGCGTTTTATAAAGTTGAAAACCCCGGCTCTGAAATGATCAGAGTCGGGGTTTTTAAGAGGTTTGTATGTTATAAGGGGGTCGATAATGTGGGTAGGGTCTGAATCTGGATCAGTCCTTAACTTCAATCTTTATTGCTTCTTCCTTTTCAGGAATTGCTTCCTTCTTAGGAAGGTTAACGGTAAGGATTCCGTTCCTGTACTGAGCGATAACATCCTCAGGCTTAAGTCCTTCAACATGGAAGGATCTCTGATAAGAGGAGCTTCTTCTCTCACGACGGATGTACTTGCCATTCTCGTCTTTTTCATCATTGTTCTCATTATGAGTAGCGCTGATGGTAAGGGTATCGTTCTTCAGATCGATGTTGATATCTTCCTTATTGAATCCGGGAAGTTCAGCTTCCAGCTGGTAGCAGTCATCTTTTTCAATAACATCTGTTCTCATAAGACCTGTGGTTGAATCAAACTGCTTTGCTGCTCTTGGAGCCTGGCATCTTCCGCCAAAGAATCCATCGTTGAAGAAATTGTCCATCTCATCAAAAATATCATTGTTACTCCATAACATAGGCATCAACATAATTATCACTCCTTTTCTATATATTTTTATGTGGTGTAGTGGTTTTTTGTTTTATTAGCACTCGATGTGTTCGGCTGCTAATTTCTTGTTACAAGTATGTTATAGAACA
>CAMVRW010000312.1 GCA_947169985.1 uncultured Butyrivibrio sp.
AGGGGACAGCGCTACGACAGCGATCAGAGCTCTTTTCCCTGATCAGATTGTTGTTGCCAGCTCCGGCAGATATTATTTCTTCCCAATTACAGACCAGATCGAGCATCACGGCTTTTCTGAAGAAGACTTTGTAGAGGGAGAGGATGGATTCCTTGAATATGTTGGAGACGATCCGTCTGTTTCTATTAAGAAAGGTGTTGATGTATCCAGATTTCAGGGGAACATCAAGTGGGATAAGGTCAAAGCTGCAGGTGTAGATTTTGCTATAGTTCGAGCAGGACTTCGTGGTACTACTGAAGGTAAGCTTCTTACAGATGACTACTTTGAAGACAACGTGGAGGGTGCTACTGAGAACGGCATCGACGTTGGCGTGTATTTCTATTCCCAGGCAGTTAATGAAACAGAGGCTAAGGAAGAGGTTCAGATGATCCTTGATCTTATTGAGCCTTATGAAATAACTTATCCGGTTGTTATTGATGTGGAGTCTGCAGAGTCTGATACAGCCAGAACAGCCAATCTTTCTTCAGATGATTATGAGAAGGTGGTTGAAGTCTTTTGTGAGACAGTAAGGAATGCAGGTTATACTCCCATGGTCTATGGTAACGTAAAATCCTTCACCCTTTTGATGGATGCAATGGATGTGGATGACTACGATATCTGGATCGCATATTATGGAACTCCGCTTTATTACCCATATCATTTCAACATCTGGCAATTCACTTCAAGTGGCTCTATTGATGGAATTGATGGTGATGTTGACCTTAATATTGCAATAAATGGATACTGATCTTTGGGGTGTCAAGAAAAAATACTTGACACCTTTATTTTTTTTGTTTATTATAGGTTCTGTTGCGAAGGTGAGGTATGTTTATGGAGAAGATCGTTGAACAGGGCCTTTTGTATGATTTCTACGGTGAACTTTTGACCGAGCATCAAAGACAGATCTACGAAGCAGCTGTTTATAATGATATGTCCCTTACTGAGATTGCTGATGAACATGGTATCAGCAAACAGGGAGTACACGATCTGATAAAAAGATGCACCAAAGCACTGCAGGGATATGAGGATTCCTTACATATGATAAAACGTTTTGAAGCCATTAAAGGTCAGGCTGAGGAACTTAGGAAGCTTTCCTCAATGGATATGGAACCGGATGACTTTAAATGTAAGGCCAGAGATATTTCTGACAGAATTATAGAGGAACTTACTTAATGGCTTTTGAGAATTTATCTGATAAATTACAGAATATATTTAAAGGGCTAAAGAGCAAGGGACTTCTTACTGAGGAGGACGTAAAGGTTGCTCTCAAGGAAGTCAAGATGGCTCTTCTTGAAGCTGATGTAAGCTTCAAGGTTGTTAAGCAGTTTATTTCCTCAGTTCAGGAAAGAGCTGTTGGTGAGGATGTTTTAAGCGGTCTTAATCCCGGACAGATGGTCATCAAGATAGTTAATGAAGAGATGATCTCCCTTATGGGTTCCGAGACTACAGAGATCAAGTTTCAGCCTGTAAATGAGATAACTGTCATCATGATGGCCGGTCTTCAGGGTGCAGGTAAGACCACTACAGCTGCCAAGATTGCAGGAAAGATCAAACTTAAGGGCAGAAAGCCTTTGCTTGTTGCCTGTGATATTTACAGACCTGCTGCTATTGATCAGCTTAAGATCAATGCTCAGAAGCAGGAAGTGGATTTCTTTTCTTTAGGCAGTGATGTAAGTCCTGTGGAAATAGCTAAGGCTTCAATCGACTATGCTAAAAAGAATAACGAGAATGTAGTTATCATCGATACAGCAGGTCGTTTGCAGATAGATGAAGCAATGATGAAGGAACTAGTGGATATTAAGGAAGCAGTTACCGTTCATCAGACCCTTCTTGTTGTTGATGCCATGACTGGTCAGGATGCTGTTAATGTTGCATCTGAGTTCAATGAGAAGGTTGGAGTAGACGGAATCATCCTTTCCAAGATGGATGGTGATTCCAGAGGCGGTGCAGCTCTTTCAACCAAGGCTGTTACCGGAAAGCCTATTCTCTATGTTGGTATGGGCGAGAAGCTCTCAGATCTTGAGCAGTTCTATCCCGATAGAATGGCCAGCAGAATCCTGGGAATGGGTGATGTCTTAAGTCTCATTGACAAGGCTGTAGAAGCCAATGCTCAGATGGATGCTGAAAAAGAAAAAGAGATGGCCCAGAAGATGAAAAAGGGCAAGCTCGATTTCGAGATGTATCTTGAGAGTATGAAGCAGATGAGAAACATGGGTGGACTTGGTGCCATCATGGGAATGCTTCCGGGAATTGGTGGCAAGATCAGTGATGATCAGCTTCCTGATGAGAAACAGCTTGCAAGACTAGAGGCTATAGTGCTTTCAATGACACCCGAGGAGCGTAAGAATCCAAAGCTTATGAGCCCTCAGCGCAAGTACAGGATTGCTAAAGGCTCAGGAAACGATATAGCTGCAGTCAACAGATTCATCAAGCAGTTTGAGCAGATGAATAAGATGATGAAGCAGATGCCAGGACTGATGGGCAAGCGCGGTGGTTTTGGTAAGCGTGGTGGCTTCCCTGGTTTCGGCGGCAATAAATTTTTCTAATATTTTGATATGTTCCAGCTAATGCTGTTAGATACATATAAAGCTAATAACTAATTATATTTTTATTTAATGGAGGAAATTAAAATGGCAGTAAAGATCAGATTAAAGAGAATTGGTAAGAAGAAGGTTCCTTTCTACAGAATCATCGTTTCAGATTCAAAGTTCCCTGTACAGGGTAAGTTCATCGAGGAGATCGGAACATACGATCCTAACACAGATCCCAGCACAGTAAAGGTTAACGAGGAGCTTGCTAAGAAGTGGCTTTCAAACGGTGCTCAGCCTACAGAGTCTGTTGCAAAGCTGTTCAGACAGGCCGGCATTCAGAAATAATTCTGTGTAATTATTCTTAATAATATGCCGGGGGTAAAACAATGAAAGAATTAGTTGAAGTTATCGCAAAGGCGCTTGTTGATAATCCGGATGAAGTAGTTGTTACCGAGAAAAAGGACGGGCGCAATATTATGATCGAGCTTCATGTTGCACCTTCAGACATGGGCAAGGTAATTGGTAAGCAGGGACGTATTGCCAAGGCAAT
>CAMVRW010000313.1 GCA_947169985.1 uncultured Butyrivibrio sp.
GAAGCTTCGGCGGTCATAAAGTCAACGGTTTCAACGGCACGAAGGACTATTGCGTAGTCGTAGGTACGCTCGTCGCCCATAACGCCTACGGAGCGCATGTTGGACAGAGCTGCAAAGTACTGATCAGGAAGTTTTTCAAGCCCTGCATTGGCAAGCTCTGTACGGTAGATGTAGTCTGCATCCTGGACGATACGAACCTTTTCAGCTGTAACTTCACCGATGATTCGGATGCCAAGTCCGGGACCTGGGAATGGCTGACGGAACACCAGGTACTCAGGAAGCCCCAGCTCCAGTCCTGCCTTTCTGACCTCGTCCTTGAAAAGTGTACGAAGAGGTTCAATTATCTCCTTGAAATCAACGTAATCCGGAAGTCCTCCAACGTTGTGGTGAGACTTGATGACTACTGACTCTCCGCCAAGTCCAGATTCAACCACATCGGGGTAGATGGTTCCCTGTGCCAGGAAATCTACTCTTCCAATCTTCTTAGCCTCTTCCTCGAAGACGCGGATGAACTCTTCACCAATTATCTTTCGCTTTCTCTCAGGCTCTTCCACGCCTGCCAGCTTCTTATAATATCTGTCTGCAGCATTTACGCGAATGAAGTTAATGTCAAATTTACCGGAGGGACCAAATACTCCCTCTACTTCGTCTCCCTCGTTCTTCCTGAGAAGTCCATGGTCAACAAATACACAGGTAAGCTGCTTTCCAATAGCCTTAGCAAGGAGGGCTGCAAGAACAGAGGAATCTACTCCGCCAGACAAAGCCAGAAGGACCTTTCCGTCACCAACCTTCTCTCTGATCTCCTTAACTGTATTCTCCACAAAGGAATCCATTCTCCAGGTTCCTTCTGTCTCACATATTCCGCGAACAAAATTATAAATAATATCCTTACCACGAACGGTATGTAAAACCTCAGGATGGAACTGGATAGCATAAAGCTTCTTCTCTTCCCAGGCAGCTGCAGCAACAGGGCAGTCCGCTGTGTGGGCTACGATCTCAAATCCGGGAGCAATCTGGCTGATGTAGTCGAAATGACTCATCCATACAACAGTCTCTTTTTCTACTCCCTTAAATAACTTGTCAAAAGAGCCATCGATGAAGGTATTGGTTTTTCCGTATTCCCTTACAGGAGCCTTCTCGACTTTTCCACCCATCAGAAGCATCATCAGCTGAGCTCCATAGCACAAGCCCAGAACCGGTATTCCCAATTCAAAAAGCTCCTTGGTATAAGAAGGAGCTCCCTCCTCATAACATGAGTTAGGACCGCCGGTAAGAATGATTCCCTTGGGATTCATCTCCTTAATCTGCTTGATAGGTGTACGGTATGAATAAATCTCGCAGTAAACATTACACTCTCTGACTCTACGGGCTACCAACTGGTTGTATTGCCCGCCGAAGTCAATGACTATGACCTTTTCTTCTGCCGCCATTTTGCCTCCTGTCTTCTAAAGCTGATCATCCCCAATACATATATCACAAAAATCTTCTTACAGAAATAATTGACCTGTATGTGGCCGGACTATACTTGATTCCGGTCTTCTGAGTGCTGGCATGCACTATCTGGCCTCCGCCTATGTAAATACCAACATGACCACCATAGTAAATAACATCTCCGGGCTGAGCATCTCCATAGGAAACTTCTCTTCCATAAGACCCTTGCGCCCATGAGGTTCTGGGAACCGATATTCCAAAAGCCTTGTATACTGACTGAACAAAACCGGAGCAATCTGCACCATCTGTAAGGCTTGTTCCTCCGGGAACATAAGGATTTCCAACAAACTGGCAGGCATATTTCGCTATATTTGAACCTGTAGCGCTTCCTGCAGCTGCGTAGGTCTTGCTGCTTGATCCGGATCCTGAAGAGCTGCCTGAACTACCACCGGCTGTATAAGTGATGTCTCCCGAATTGTCATCATTATTTTGTGCAGCTTCCGCAGCAGCTTTTTCCGCTGCAAGCGCATCATCTGCCGCCTTCTTGGCCTCATCAACTTCTTTCTGCTTGGCCTCAATCTGTTTCTGCAGACTTGCAATGCTAGCCTGCTGACTCTTAACCTGTGCTGTGTAAACCGCCGCATCCTGCTTAGCCTTGGCAAGCTTAACCTCGTAGTCAGCGTAAGTTGCCTTGTACTCAGCAAGAAGCTCCTCCATGTAGGCTTCCTCTTCCTCAAGCTCATATTGTGAAGCCTCAAGCTCTGCCTTCTCCTCTTCAAGCTGCTGCCCCAGGGCATAAGCAGCTTCCTTGGCTGCAACAAACTCTGCAAGTTTTATCCTGTCATACTCATAGAGCTGTTCAACATACTGTGCCTTATTAAGAGCATCCGCGTAACTGGTAGCTGTCAGAAGAATCTGCACATATGAGAAATTCCCTTTCTCATACATGAACTTTATTCTCTGTACCATTGATTCATACAGAGTCTCTTCATGGTTTTTGGCCTCCTCGTACTCTGCGTTGGTATCATAGATCTGCTGAGATTTATCAGCAATATCTTCCTTAATCAGCTCAATATCTGTCATAAGGCCTACTATCTCGGCCTGAGTAGTATCAATAGATTCCTGTGTCTCCCCAAGAGCCTCCGAGGTGTCATTTATCTTATTGTTGGCCTCGTTAAGCTTATTCTGGCTGGCTTTTTGCTGGCTCTCTGCAGCATTTTTCTGCTTTTTAAGGGCCTTCTCTTCCTCCTCCAGCTTCTTTTGAGTCTGCTGAAGTTCCTCACTGGTAGTAGCATAGGAGTACACAGGTGTAAGCGCAAAAAAAGCAAGGGAAAGTATCACGGCCATGACAGAATATAATCTTCTCATACCAATACCCCCTTGCTTAGTTTTCTTAAAGTTATTATAACATGATATACATCATCAAAGCTCGCAGTTTCCTACAGTTCTTGGGAATGACTCAACGTCTCTGATGTTACCCATTCCTGTAAGGTACATTACGCAGCGCTCAAAACCAAGTCCAAATCCTGCATGGCGAACGCTTCCATATCTGCGAAGGTCAAGATAGAACTGATAGTCCTCCTTCTTAAGTCCAAGCTCATCCATTCTCTTTTCAAGAGTCTCAAGATCATCCTCTCTCTGGCTTCCACCAACGATCTCACCGATTCC
>CAMVRW010000314.1 GCA_947169985.1 uncultured Butyrivibrio sp.
ATATTGCAGATGTAACTGCAAAATGGCAATATAAAACAGGAGACGGATTCTTTGATTGGGCAGATGCTACTGGTAAGTTTGAAGCAAATAAAACATATCATGTAAGATTTATGATTACTATTAATAGTGATGCTTACGAGTTTGAAAATGTTTCTATACCGGAAGAAGAGATAGCGGCGCTTGAGAAATTGAACTCTGAGGATGAGAATAAGGTTAAAATGGATGATCTGTTCAGAATCCTCAGAAGATGGATTGTAAAATCTGACCAGGGTATTGTTTTAATGATCGATGAAGTGGATAGTGCGACGAACAATCAGGTTTTTTTGGATTTTTTGGCACAGCTTCGAGATGGATATATCAGCCGCGATGCTAATAGCATTCCTGCATTCCAATCCGTTATCCTTGCAGGGGTGACGGATGTAAAACATCTTAAATCAAAAATCCGTGGTGAAGATGATTCTAAGGAGAACAGCCCCTGGAACATAGCAGCTGACTTTACGATTGACATGAGCTTGTCTGCAGATGGAATCAAGGGAATGCTTGACGAGTATGAGGCTGATCATCATACCGGTATGGATACTGAAGCTATAGCAAAAGAAATCCACGAATATACAAATGGTTATCCGTTTTTGGTAAGCCGCATCTGCGAGCTGATAGATGTAGGGGTGAGCAAAACAATGTCTTTGCAAAAAGCTTGGACAAGAGAGGGTATTGATGAGGCAGTCAAACTATTGCTTTCTGAGAATAATACATTATTCCAAACGCTTGCAAAGAATCTAAATAATTACCCGGTACTTAAAGAATCAATTCGTAGCATTCTGATGGAAGGAACAAAGCTTACCTGGAATCCTGACCAGAAGGATATAGTTCAGATGCTAATGTATGGGCTTATCAGGAATGACCATAATACTGTAAGAGTGGATAACCGCATATTTGAGACAAGATTATATAATCTCTTCCTTTCCGATGAAGAGATGAAACAGAACGTATTCTCAAGAGAAGGTGAACTTGCAAAGAATCAGTTTGTAACAGACGGAAAGCTTAACATGAGGTTGATTCTTGAACGGTTTAAGGATACCTATACAGAGATTTATGGTCCTCTTGCGGACAGATTTAAGGAAAAAGATGGAAGAGAGCTGTTCCTTCTGTATCTGAAGCCTATTATTAATGGAACCGGAAATTACTATATCGAAGCGCAGACCAGAGACCAGACAAGGACGGATGTTGTTGTAGATTATCTCGGTCAGCAGTACATCATAGAACTTAAGATATGGCGCGGCGAGAGTTATAATGCTGAGGGAGAGAGGCAAATCAGTGAATACCTGGATTACTTCAACCTGACCACTGGTTATATGCTGAGTTTTAACTTTAATAAGAAAAAGGAAACGGGGTTAAAGAGGGTTGAGGTTGGTGATAAGGTGTTGTTTGAAGTAACGGTGTAGACTCAACATTGGTACCTGCCTGAGATTGAAACATTGGTACCGTGTACTCCGAACTGTGGCATAGTTAACACAGCTAATACGAGGAGGGATATAGTTATGCAGATGAAAGAGATTTTTAAGAAACTTATCGATACGGGAAAGCGTGATGCACTTGACTCTCTTGAGGACATGACTGTTGCAGCTAAGGAGCTTGGCTACACAGAAAAAGAGATAGAGGAGGCGCTTGAAGGGTTTGAAGGCTTTCCTCTTGATGAGGATGACCTTTTGGAGATCATCGGAGGATTAGCCATAAACACAATTCAGCGTACTCGTCCTCAGAACCATTCTGATTTTTTATGATATTGCCTTTTGCGCAGAAATTGAAAGGATAAATCTTGGTTAGATCAGAGAAATGCCCGGTTACCATCAGCGTCTGCATGATTGTCACAGAATGATCAGGCATTTCTCCTGAATTCTGTTGGCGTCATGCCATAGTTTTTTCTGAATACTTTAACGAAGTAATTATTGTCGGAGTAACCGACGTAGCTGCTGATCTCCTGGATTGGAAGATTCGTCTTCTTCAGGAGGTTGGCAGCTTTTTTGCAGCGCAAAAGAGCTATGTACTGCGTCATGGTAACTCCGGTTTCCTCTTTGAATACCTTGGCCAGGTGAGAAACAGACATGTTGGCATTGTCTGAGAGTTCTTCGTTTGATATATGGTCCCCGAGATGCAGATTGATGTACTCAATGACTCTTTGAATTGAAGGAGAATACTTGTCCAAGGATAACCTGTGATTGTGAACTGCTTTTGTCAGCTCAACGATCATATCGATCGGATAGCGCGTCTGAAGCTCTGCATTGTTTGTAGCTGATGAAAGCTGGGTGTATTTT
This sequence comes from uncultured Butyrivibrio sp., assembly GCA_947169985.1. Classification (GTDB taxonomy): domain Bacteria; phylum Bacillota; class Clostridia; order Lachnospirales; family Lachnospiraceae; genus Butyrivibrio. Next base: position 2,313 of record CAMVRW010000314.1, read on the forward strand.
TGGGTTATCTCATCTATTGTAATGACTGAAAGACCTGATTCTTCCGCAGCTTTTCTGGAAAGAGCTTTAAGTATTGCCAGACCATAGCCCGAGGCATAGTAGTTAAGACTCTCTTTCGAAAATACGGAAAGGACCTCAGGGCTGGACATTTTTTCAAATGCGGACAGGATGTTTTTGGTATCCCCGTTCCTTATCATTGAGAGGAACTGTTTTTCCTGGTCGTATCGCCTGTAGATCTCGCTGTAATTCTTCTCAGACAGCTCCGTCCTGTCGTCTTCCTCGGATACATTCTGGATAAAACCCGTAAGCCTTCTGTACGAATACTCTGACTCCGCAGGAGAAAAAGAGATTATGCATTTGTTTACCACACTGGTTATCTGCTCTGTATATACTATGGGAAATGCTGTGTAATACAGCTTGAAGGCCGGTGATTTGGAGGAGGACTCATCGTTCTTGGCAAGCACGGTCTCTGTCTTAAGTTCTGAGTATTTTTCTTTTACATAAGGTCCGATTATATAAATCCTGTTGTCAAAGGTAAAAAAAGATATACATATACCCAGCTGGTCTATAACCTCATAGATCATGCCTCCTTTGGATGAGCTCAGAAGATAGTGAAGGGCATCCTGTGTAAACATGGGCTGCATCCTGATACTGAAGCAGTATTTCTTTTCGAAGGCCTCAAGAGATATGTCCATATCCGTGGCATCCGTTACATCTACTGAGAGCAGATTATTTAGAAGAGCTGAAAAAAGAGCATGATCCATATTCATTCCTCAAAAAA
>CAMVRW010000315.1 GCA_947169985.1 uncultured Butyrivibrio sp.
GTTTATAGAACCTGAAGGTCTTGATACCACAGAGATGTATGTACAGGGAATGTCTTCAAGTTTGCCTGAAGAAGTCCAGATAGCTCTCTACAGGACAATTCCTGGACTGGAAAATGTCCGTTTTACACGTACTGCCTATGCAATAGAATATGATTGTATAGATCCGCTACAACTGAAATCGAGTCTGGAAACAAAGGCTATCAATGGTCTGTTTATGGCGGGGCAGATTAATGGTTCCTCCGGATATGAAGAAGCCGCATGTCAGGGGATAATTGCCGGGATAAATGCTGTAAGGTATATGGATGAAAAAGAACCTGTTATCCTGGGACGCGATCAGGCTTATACAGGTGTTCTCATCGATGATCTGGTCACAAAAGGAACAAAAGAACCATATAGGATGATGACCAGCCGCGCAGAGTACAGGCTTCTTTTAAGACAGGATAACGCTGATGAGAGACTTTGTCAGATAGGCAGAGATATAGGCCTTGTAAGTGATGAACGTTATGACAGATTCATGTATAAGACAGAACGAGTGAACCAGTATATTGAAAGACTTGAGCAAAAGCCAGTCAACAACGCATTTATGAAAAACCTTGGGATAGATGAATACAGCGGTTCACTCAAGGTAGCAGATGTGCTCAAAAGGCCAAATGTGCATATAACGGATGTTCTCAATGCACTTGGAGAGGATATAACTGATGACGAAGAGATATTGTCCAGTGCCGAGATACATGTTAAGTACAAGGGATACATTGAAAAACAGATCCGACAGGTCAGACAATTCAGATCATTGGAAAACAGAAGGCTTCCTTCTGATTTCGATTACAGAGATATAAAGGGATTGAGACTGGAAGCTCAGATGAAGCTTAATGATATAAAGCCCGAGAACATTGGCCAGGCTTCAAGGATCTCTGGTGTTTCACCTGCTGATGTTTCCGTATTACTGGTATATTTTGAAAGATGACAGAAGAATTACAGAATTTTTTAACTGAAAATGGTATAGGACAGAAAGAGGCAGAGATGATGTCTCTCTATGGTCAGTACCTGATCAATGAGAATGAGAAATATAACCTGACCAGGATCACAGATGTTAAGGATCTTGCCGTGAAGCATTTTCTTGATTCTGTTTCTGTTTTATCCCTGAAGGGAATTGATTTTGATACAGAAGTGCTTGATATAGGAACAGGACCTGGATTTCCCGGGATACCTTATGCTATTTCCAGACCGAGAGCACATGTTACATTACTGGATTCCTCAAATAAAAAGATCCAGTTTATAGACAAAGGCATAAAGGAACTGGGCATAGACAATGCAGAAACTCTTGTTGGAAGGGCAGAAGAGCTGTCCCATGATGATAAATATCGGGAAAGGTTTGGGCTCGTGCTTTCGAGAGCTGTTGCATCCTTGAACATACTGATAGAACTGGCCGCTGGATTTGTAAGACAGGGTGGCTATTTTATAGCATATAAGGGAGCAAATGCTGATCAGGAACTTGAATTGACGGGTGATGCTCCTACGAAACTGGGTTTTTCGATCCCAGAAATATACAGTACAGATCTTGCCGGACAGGATCATAAGTTGATCGTCTTTCATAAGACGAGACATACCGATGATAAATATCCCAGGATCTATGGCAAGATAAAGAAGGCACCTCTTGGATGATTGTTTCACGTGAAACAATCGTGTATACTGAGACAAAATAGAAACTAAAAATGGCCAATATTATAATGGCCATTTTTATTATGAGACTATTAAAATGTTTCACGTGAAACATTTTAAAAAAATAAAGTGATTTATACTTACGAATTATATATAATTGTTGCTGGAGGGTTTATTCATGGGTAGAACGATAGTAGTTGCAAATCAAAAAGGGGGCGTTGGAAAAACAACGACCTCAATTAATCTGGCAGCATATCTGGCACAATTAGGCAAGAATACTCTTCTTATCGATTCTGATCCGCAGGGGAATGCAACAAGTGGAGTAGGGACTGATAAGAATGATGTGGAGAATACCACATACGATCTGCTTTTAAATGACATAGATGCATCAGATGCCATTTATGAGACTCAGATAAAGAGATTGTACATCATGCCTGCAAACATATCACTTGCAGGTGCAGAGATAGAGCTTGTTTCCATGGATTACAGAGAAAGTATACTGAGACGTAAAATCAAGGATATAAAGAATATTTTTGACTATATCATTATAGATGCACCTCCATCACTTGGACTACTGACTCTGAATGCACTTACAGCAGCAGATCAGGTATTGATACCTATCCAGTGTGAATATTATGCACTTGAAGGTTTATCTCAGCTGGTGAAAACGATCTCTCTTGTAAATTCAAGGCTTAATCCTGACCTTACGATAGAAGGTGTAGTACTCACCATGTATGACAACAGGACAAATCTGTCTGAGCAGGTAGCTGAGAACGTAAGATCCTTCTTTAAAGACAGGGTACACAAAGCAGTGATACCAAGAAATGTGACACTGGGAGAAGCACCCAGTCATGGAGAACCCATCTCGCTGTATGATCCAAGATGTGCAGGCGCAATGGCTTATCTTGCTCTTGCTAAAGAAATAATAGAGGAGAAATAACAATGGCTAAGAAAGCACTAGGAAAAGGTCTTGAGGCTCTGATATCAATGAAAGAGGATCTTGAACCAAGGTCAGATGCGGTAAGCGAAGAAATAGATATCTCTCTTATAGATATAAATAAAGATCAGCCCAGAAAAAGGTTTGATAAGGAAAAACTGAATGAACTGGCTCAGTCAATAAAGGAAAACGGAATAATCCAGCCACTTGTATTGAGGAAAGAACCTTCAGGAAGATATACGATCATTGCAGGAGAGAGAAGATATAGAGCTGCCCGCATAGCAAAGATCAAAACAGTGCCGGCTGTCTTCAGGGATGTGAATGACAGGGAATTACTGCAACTTGCAATAATAGAAAATGTACAGAGGGAAGATCTTGATGATATTGAAGAGGCCAATGCTGTACATAGTCTTATGGAATCATATTCACTGACTCAGGAGGAGACTGCAAAAGTACTTGGAAAATCCAGGAGCAATATTGCTAACACGTTG
>CAMVRW010000316.1 GCA_947169985.1 uncultured Butyrivibrio sp.
GCTAACGTAGCAGTTCCTCTTTTCGTTAACGAGGGCGACGTTATCAAGATCGATACCAGAACAGGTGAGTATCTCTCAAGAGTTTAATTATCACGTTTTTTACCATATCTGACACGAGTATTCATAAATTTTTATAGAAACTATTTTATATGAACTGTAAGACAATAAAGAAACTGTAACAGGCTTCTTTATTGTCTTTTTTTGTCCAAAAATCGAAAACTAAAAACAAAAAATTCAAGGAGACAGGTAAGATATGGATATTGTTACTTTTGGAAATATATTAAAAACAGAATTGGAAAACAGGCTGGGAGATGACTATTTCATCACTCTTCAGGAGGTTATCAAGAATAATGGGATTGTCCACAACGGCGTCACTATTAAAAGGAATGGCTGCAATGTTGCCCCCACTATTTATTATGATGAGCTTCTTCCCATTTATGAGAAGGGAGAGAGCCTGGATAAGATTGTCGGTGCAGTGCTGAGCCTCTACAAGGATACAGATTTGGGCGGGAATATGGATTTTGGCTTTTTCAAAGATTTTGACGCAGCCTGCCCGACTCTTAGCTTTAAACTTGTCCAGGCGAAGCCCAATGAGAAGAGACTAAAGGACGTTCCTGTCAAACTTTTTGAGGACCTTTATATGATTCCCATCTGTATCATCAGGATAAAAGGAGAGGAACAGGGCAGTGTCACCATCACAAGAGAGCATCTGAAAATGTGGGAGGTTTCTGAACAGGAGCTGTGGGAGAATATCATGGACAATACCACAGTGGTGTATCCGGCAACGGTTCGTCCCATCGCCGAGTATTTAAGAATGCCTGACATAGGACTTCCTGACATTCTTGATGATGTGTATGTTGTAACCAATGAGTCCTATTATCATGGGGCTGGCGCTGTTTTATATCCCGGTGTTCTCAGGAGGATAGCTGAGAAGGTGGGGGATGACCTCTTTGTGATCCCTTCCTCTGTCCATGAGATGATAGTTATGCCGAGCCTCAGATGCCAGATCCCTCCGGAATGTTTAAGGGCAATGATCTGCGAAGTAAATGACAGCGTCATTAGGGAGGAGGATGTACTTAGCCCAAGTCTGTATTATTATTCAAGACAGAGGGAGGAACTTAAGATCTGGGATCTTGACCTGAAGCTGGCTTGAGATACATAACATAGACAGCCAGGGGGCACATATGGTATTATATTCGGGTACGTTATGCACCCGTAGTCTAAGGGATAGAACGGAGGCCTCCGACGCCTTTGATGCTGGTTCGAGTCCAGTCGGGTGCATTTACAACGTTCCGTATTTTTATTTGTTTTTTGATTTAGAGGTTTTAAGTTTTATGAAGAATAAGAAAAAGTCTCCCAGTTCCTGGAGAAATAATAAAAAATCCATATTTGCCATCCTTGGTGATAATAAGAAGTATCTCATGCCTGTTATTTTTGTGATTGCGGTGGTTGCCACAGTTTCTATCGCACTGACTGCCAATCGCAGGGCCAAGGAGGAGTCTCAGAATCCTGAGGCAGCTGAGCTTGCTGCAACCTATGAGGTTCCTGAGGTTCAGATGGAAGAGAATGCTCACAGCGAAGTGAATGCTCTTATTGAGAAGTACTATGCCGCTTCTGCAGAGGGCGATTCCGAGACCATCGCGCAGATCTACAAGGGCCTTGAGGATACAGAGCTTCTGAAGGCTGTAGCTGCAGCGGATTATATTGAGGACTTTGAGAATATTACTGTATATACCAAGCCCGGACCATTACAGGGCAGCTATGTTGCATATGTATACAACGAGGTCAAGCTCTATGATTATGACAAGGCCGTACCCGGTCTTGAGACCTTTTATATTTGTACCGATGATAATGACCAGCTCTACATCAACGGTGATGTAGCAGATGGCAATGAGATTGAGTATTTGAGACAGATCAATGTTCAGGCCGATGTTATCGACCTCAACAACAAGGTTGCATCCAAGTACAATGAGATGGTTAGCGCAGATGAGACACTGGCTGAGATTCTGACCCAGATGAGATCCGGGCTCCAGGTATCCGTAGGAGAGGCTCTTGCCAGCTCAGAAGCCAGCAGCAATGCAGCTGCAGCAGCTGAGGAGGCATCAGCAGAGGAGGCTGCATCCGAGGCTACATCTTCCAATGTGACCGTTGTGACAACACATACCATCAGAGCTACAGATGTAATCAATATCAGAAGCTCTGATTCAGAGACTGCGGATATTATCTCCAAGACCACCAAGGGACAGGAGTTTAAGCAGGTTGAGGCTTTGGCCAACGGCTGGAGCAAGATCGAGTACAACAACGGATATGCTTATGTTAAGACCGAGTTCTTCGAGGTTGTGGGCGAAGAGTCCGTAGAAGTGGCCAATGAGGAACAGGAAGAGACAGCCGCTTCTGATAACAAGGATAATAAGGAAAATAAGGATAATAACAGCACTGCTGCAGCTGCCACTGCCAAGACCGGCAAGATGAAGGTTACAGATTCTGTAAGACTTCGTAAGAGTGAGAGCACAGAATCAGAGATCCTGGCTACTCTTTATGCAGGAACAATTGTAAATGTTAAGCAGCAGTATGCTAACGGATGGTCCAAAGTAGAGTATAATGGAACTACAGGATACATTAAATCTGAATTTCTTGAGTAATAATGTCTTTATGGGGAGTGTATGAGGAAGAGGATTGTTATCTGGCTTGTTCTAGTGTGTTTAATATTCGGGGAAACTGCTCTTTTTTGCCGCGCCGAGGAGAATGACGGTGAGGATCTCAGTCAGACCATTGATAACATGAGGCAGCAGGAGCAGGAGACCCAGAACGCCATTTCCAACCTGGAGAAGCAGACCAAGGAAACCCAGGACGCTATAAGTGCCCTTCAGGGTGAGAAGGAAAAGACCAGGGAGAGCGTTAACAATCTTCAGAATCAGAGCACTCAGCTTCAGTCTACCATCAATGGCTATTCTGCCAAGCTGGATTCCATAAACGAAGAGATAACAGTGGCAGAGAATGCCATGGCAGAGGTGTCCTCTGAGATCGTGGAGCTGGACAGGCAGCTTCAGGAAGCCAGGGATGAGGAGCACAGACGCTACGAACT
>CAMVRW010000317.1 GCA_947169985.1 uncultured Butyrivibrio sp.
ATACCCATTCCATCATCCTCAACGATGATGTAGTAATCGTCTTCATCCTCATAGCCTGAAACAGTTATCTTTCCACCACCGCGTCTGTTCTTTATCCCGTGATAAAGCGCATTCTCCACCACAGGCTGCACAGTGATCTTGGGAATTCCATACAAAAAGAGACTTTCAGGCACATCAATATCATAGCTCAAGATGTCCTGATATCTGATCTGCTGGATCTCAAGGTAACTCCGGACATGGGACAACTCCTCTCTTACAGTTACAGTTTCTTTTCCCTTGTTGAGAGAAGACCTGAAAAATCCCGAAAGAGAACCAACCATCTTTACAACCTGCTTCTGATTTCCGGCCTCAGCAGACCATACGATGGCATCAAGTGTATTGTACAAAAAGTGAGGATTGATCTGAGCCTGAAGAAGTTCAAACTCAGCCTTTCTAAGCTCCTTCTGTTCCCTTGTAACCTGTTCCTCAATGGGTCTTGTGATCCACAAGGGTCCGACGAAAGAAACCACGCCAATAGCCACAAGGATTATGGCAAAGATCGCCACAGAGATCTTGACGGTATCAAGATAGAACTGACTGTTCTGGGCCTGAGCTATCTGGATCTGACGGTTCTCGTAGTAGATATACTCATTGATGGTCTCCTGCAAAAGAGCTGTCACTATCTGAACGTCATTCTCCCAGATGCGCATATTTGCTTCATAGCGATCGTCATAGTTTAAATTTTCCTGGATATTACTGATATATCCTTCCAGGTTGTTTAGATACTTCTCCGCACTTTGAAGTCTCTTTTTATTGTCCTCTGTGTCAGTTACATCCTTAAGAGAGTCAACAACGCCGCGGGCATCGGATAAAAGCTTTGGTATATTGGAATTCTCAGGGGTCACATTGCCCACTATAAGAAGGTAGGTCTCATAATCAAAGTCATTTTTGAAATCCAAAGAAAATTCAGAGGCCACCACCACTGAATTCAACATGTCATTGTATCTGGCTCTGATCTGATACAGATTGTAGAAGGCAAACACCATGAATACGATGTTTGGCAAAAGAAGTACCAGATAGGATATACGGATCTGAGTGGCCAGACGGGACTTATTTCGCTTCTTTCTCGCCCTCTCTTCGCCACTCATGCCTCGTCCTCCACAGGCTTATATCCCCTGTACTGGGTAGTGGTACAACCTACTGTCTTTTTGAAAAGATATGAAAAATAGTGCGGATCCTTATAGCCCACCATGAGACCTATCTCATTGCTCTTTTTAGAAGTTGTGACAAGGAGTTCCTTAGCCTTCTCAAGTCTGTAATCCGTAAGGAACTTTATGAAGGTCTGTCCTGTCTGCTGTCTGAAGATTGCGCTCAAATGGTTAGGTGAAAAGTTTACATGTGAAGCCACAGTGTTAAGGGAAAGCTCCTCATCACTGTAATGTTCATCAATATATGCGATAACTTCATTGACCACATCCCTGTATTTACCCTGGCAATTCTCTTTTCGAAGGGTGATAGCTCTTTTCAGGATATTGACCAGATATTCGTAGGCAGCCTTCTCATCGGACACCATTCCTGATGGAGGGATCTCAGTCTCTGCCTCAGCCCTTGATAGACACAGTTCGTTCTCAACAAAATCCACCACGCAAAAATAGATATCCATGGTGAGATACTGGCGGAGCATAGTGGACCTGATAGCATTTTTGCCCATACCCTGAAGGAACTCATCAAGAAAGGCTTCCACCTCGCTCTCGTCCCTCATTCTAAGGAATTCCTTTACACGCTTTTTGTCGATGTGCTTAGGATCAACCTCTGAAAGAACCTCCTCGTTAACCTGAGAGTTCTCTTCTTCCTTAGTAGCCCTGTCGTAGGAAGTTGGAACATCTGAGAGCATCTCCACAGTCTGCTTAAGAAGCTCTGCTCTCTCCTTCATATCCTCCTGGTATTTTCTGGCAATCTCTTTTTCCCTGTTGCGCTTCTCAATGCGCTCTGCCACCGTCGAGATTTCTTTTAACAGACTCTCTCCACTTATGGGCTTGGAAAGATAAGAAGCCACACCAATCCTTATGGCTTCCTTGGCATATTCAAAATCCTCATAGCCTGTAAGAAGAATTATTTCTGTGGTTGGAAACTGAGCCTTGATCAGGCGGCTCAAAGTAAGACCGTCCATGAAGGGCATCTTGATGTCAGTGATCAGGATGTCCGGACGAAGTTTCTGGATCATGGATAGCGCCATTTCCCCGTCTCCTGCTTCGCCGCAGAAGTCGTATCCATGGGCACTCCAGTCAATATTATTCTTTATACCCTCGCGAACGACAAATTCGTCCTCCGCCAAAAATACCTTTAACATACCCCAAAACTACCTTTTTTACTCTTTTACTTTGCGATTGGACAATGGCCTGAAAATGGTCATCCTCCCAGTCCAACCAACTATTCTTGTAACTATTATACCCACCATAACTCCGCAGCTGTCTATCAGTACATCCCTGTTCTGGGGCGATCTGCCTGCAATAAAGGACTGATGATACTCGTCCAGAAAGGCATAACATATACAGAAGGTTCCTGCGGAAAAAACAAGCCATAGTCCTCTTATCCCATACACATAAAGAGGAAATGCCACTGAAACTGCCAGGAGAAAATACTCCGTAAAGTGGGCGGTCTTTCTTATATAGTGCTGAGACATAAGAGACAGATTCTCAATATGTTTCATGCTCCATCCCCTGTCAAAGGTGTCGTTGGCAATGGTAAGTACCTTAACTCCTACCTCATAGCTAAGCTGAGAACTCTCATCAGCCTCCTGGCTTGAGAAGGCGAATATCAGACACATCATGACGATTGCAGGCACAAAGCTCAGGGGCTTAAGCACAAATCGCAGTGTTTGTTTTATATATAGCAAAAAATATTTCATAGTATCTTTCGTATATCCCCATCCGATATTATCAGCGGATGATCATCTTTATCAGTGATGTTGATCTTTTCCAGATCCATTTCAATCTTATCCCTGCTATACCCGCAGGTATTAAGAAATATGCTGTCAATTCCGCAATCGGCAGCAATTTTCATATCGCTTCCGATTTCGTTACCTATCATAACACATTTTTCCC
>CAMVRW010000318.1 GCA_947169985.1 uncultured Butyrivibrio sp.
AGACTATGACCATATGGAGTATAGTCTTTTTCGTGCTGCTAATTTTCTTTACCCGGATGAGGGAAATGTTGTCATGCAGCTGGAGAACAGCGTTGTGGGCAAGAAGAAGGCCCCTGACCTGATCCGTGTTCTCTCCAAGATCTTCAACGAGCGCTGCGGACTTTCAGTTGTCTTTTCCCCTGAATTTATAGAGGTTGAGAAGGAGAACAAGGAGCCAGACTACTCCGAAGAATCCTCCAAGATGGCCAAGAGGCTTGAGGAAGTTGAGGAGCAGGAGAGAGAAAAGGCCCTTGAAAAGCAGCAGAAGAAGGAAGCCAAGGAAGCAGCAAAGGCTTCAGGAAGTTCTGAAAAGAGCTCTGCTCCCAAAGCAGATGCTGCAGCTTCAAAGCCTGCCACCACAGGTCAGGCTGATGGCGGCTTTACCAAGGGTAAGACCTTTGGCAAAAGAGATTTCGGAGGAAGCTACAAGAGATCCGATAACCCTGATGTTCTCTTTGGCCGTGACTTTGACGATGAGGCCATGAAGCTCGTTGACCTCGTGGGAGAGCTTGGTGAAGTAACCATCCATGGTCAGATCATTGAGTTTGATAAAAGAGATATCAGAAACGAGAAGTCTATCCTTATCTTTGCAGTTACTGATTTCACAGATTCCATCGCTGTAAAGATGTTTGTAAATACTGAGGATGTTCCTGCCATTACTAAGGACATCAAGATGGGAGCCTTTGTTAAGATCAAAGGTATTGCTGCTGTGGATAAGTTTGACCATGAGCTTTCCATCCAGTCAGTTGTGGGAGTAAAGAAGATTCCTGACTTTACCACCAAGCGTGTGGATCATGCTGAGGTTAAGAGAGTAGAGCTTCACTGCCATACCAAGATGAGTGATATGGATGGCGTTTCAGAAGTTAAGGATATCGTAAAGCAGGCCTACAAGTGGGGAATGCCCGGTATCGCCATTACTGACCACGGCGTTGTTCAGTCCCTTACAGATGCAAACCACGTCTGGGAGGATCTCTACGGCGCTGAAAAGAGCAGAAGGAAAGAGGCAGGTGAGCCTCCTATCGACCGTCAGGATTTCTTTAAACTGGTCCTTGGTGTAGAGGCCTATGTAGTTGATGACCTGAAGGAGATAGTAGTAAACGACAAGGGTCAGAAGCTGGATGACACCACCTTTGTAGTATTTGATATTGAGACCACAGGTTTTTCGCCTATAAAGAATAAGATCATTGAGATCGGTGCGGTAAAGATCCGTAACGGTGAGATCATAGACCGCTTTTCTGAGTTCATAAATCCAAAGGTTCCTATTCCCTACAGGATTGAGAAACTCACCAGCATCACTGATGAGATGGTAATGGGAGCTCCCACCAGGGAAGTGATCATTCCTAAGTTTGTGGAGTTCTGTGAAGGAGCTGTCCTTGTAGGACATAACGTAGCCTTTGATATCAGCTTCATCAACCAGAACTGCGAGGATCTGGGAATACCTGCGGATTATACGACCGTTGATACTTTGTGGCTTTCAAGATATTTCTTCCCGTTGCAGGCAAAGCACACTCTGGATACAGTTGCCAAGACTCTTAATATCGTTCTTGGTCACCACCACAGAGCTGTTGATGATGCGGAGTGTACAGCCCTTATCTTCAACAAGTTCCTGCCAATGCTAAAGGAACAGGGAGCTGAGGACTTAACTCAGGTCAATATCCTTGGTAAGCCCACACCTGAGATGATAAGGCACCTTCGCCCTAACCACTGCATTATCCTTGCTAAGAATACCCTAGGCAGAGTCAATCTCTACACCCTGGTCAGCAAGTCACATATAGACTACTTCAGAAGATTCCCTCTTATACCTAAGAGTGAGCTTATCAAGTACAGAGAGGGACTTATTGTTGGTTCAGCCTGCTGTGCAGGTGAGCTTTACGGCGCTGTTGTCGAGGGAAGGCCTCCCCAGGAGATATCAAGGATCGTCAGCTTCTACGACTACCTGGAGATCCAGCCTGTAGCCAACAACCACTTCATGGTTGACTCCGAGAGATACGAGGACATCAACAGTGATGATGATATCCGTGAAATAAATAAAGAAATCGTTCACCTTGGTGAACAGTTCGGCAAACCTGTTGTTGCCACCTGTGACGCTCATTTCCTGAATCCTGAGGACGAGATCTACAGGACCATAATCATGTCCGGTAAGGGAATGAATGACGAGGAGCCGGCACCTCTTTTCCTGAGGACCACTGACGAGATGATGGAGGAATTCGATTATCTTGGAGGAGACAAGGCAAAAGAGATCGTCATCGATAATACCAGACGCATCCTGGATATGTGCGATTCCATATCCCCGGTACGTCCTGATAAGTGTGCCCCTGTCATTGAAAATTCCGATGAGATCCTGACAAAGATCTGTTACGACAAGGCCCATGAGATCTATGGAGAGGAGCTTCCCGAGATAGTAAAGGAGCGCCTTGAGAGGGAGCTAAATTCAATTATCAAGAACGGTTTCGCCGTTATGTATATCATTGCCCAGAAGCTGGTTTGGAAGTCCAATGAGGACGGATATCTGGTAGGTTCCAGAGGATCCGTTGGTTCTTCCTTCGTGGCATTTACTTCGGGAATTACGGAGGTTAACTCCTTAAGCCCACACTATGTGTGCCCTAACTGTAAGTACAGTGATTTTGATTCACCTGAGGTTTTAGCTTTCGGTGGTAACTCGGGCTGTGATATGCCTGACAAGATGTGCCCTAAGTGCGGAACTAAGCTTTACAAGGACGGCTTTGATATTCCTTTCGAGACCTTCCTTGGATTCAAGGGAGACAAGGAGCCTGATATCGACCTTAACTTCTCCGGTGAGTACCAGTCAAAGGCCCACAAGTATACGGAGGTTATCTTTGGTTACGGTCAGACCTTCAGAGCCGGAACCATTGCGTCACTGGCTGATAAGACTGCCTATGGTTTCGTTAAGAAGTACTATGATGCACTTGGAGTCAGCAAGAGAAAGAGCGAGATAAACAGAATAGTTCAGGGCTGTACCGGTATAAGACGTGGTACAGGTCAGCACCCGGGAGGAATCATAGTTCTTCCTGTGGGAGAGGA
>CAMVRW010000319.1 GCA_947169985.1 uncultured Butyrivibrio sp.
ATGAGGCTCTTGAGGGATGTCCTGTTACAATCAGATTCCTTGATCCACCTCTTCACGAGTTCGTTCCTACAACTGAGGACGAGATCAAGAAGCTTGCTGCTGCTCAGGCTGCTAAGAAGTGTAACAAGTGCGAAGGTGCAGCTGATGGCAAGAAGTGTTTCGTAGATGACGAGACAAAGGCTAAACTCGAGGAAGTTGCTAAGAAGGCAGAATAGGTTGCGAAGGACCTTGCAAACACAACTGCTGACGTAGCTAAGGCTGGCTTCGAGGGACTTAAGGCTGGTGTTGACGCAGCTATCAAGACCTACAAAGAGAACAGAAATGCTTGATTGATAAAAGTAAGCATAATCTGAGCTTAATAAACTAATAATGAGGAGAACTGCTTCAGATGGGGTAGTTCTCCTTTCTTTGAATAAAAAAGAATACCTGGGACTATCCCAGGTATTCTGCTATTGTTGCGTAAAGTCGTTCAGGCTCAACGGGTTTTACAAGATGTGCATTCATGCCAACTGCCTTGCTTTCGTAATAGTTCTCATGAAGGGCACTGACAGTCATTGCAATGATGGGAATGCTCTTGGCGTTGGGCAGGGTCGTAGTCTGACGAATCTCTCGTGTCACATCAAGACCAGACATATCGGGCATGATGATGTCCATTAATATCAGATCAAAACGGCCATGTTCATCGCGGAAGGTGTGTAGCGCTTCTTTGCCGTCTCGAACAGTTACGAAATCTGCATTTTTGTCCATGAGGAGTTTTTCGATGATCTTCAGATTTACATCGTCGTCATCTGCGACCAGAATGCGCTTACCTGTAAAATCTATTGAATCCAAATTCAGTTTGGCAAAATCCTTCTGGCTGACTACTGGGAATGTAAGATTTATAGAGATTACGGTGCTTCCATTGCAATTGTTTTCTATATCGATGGTATCAGTTCCCATTGCGTGCATAAAGTAGCGTATGATGAGGCAGTGGGGATCTAAGTGACTGCTGCTGTTTTCGGCTTTTGACTGCAGGGTCTCAAAGGGCATTGTAAGCGCATCAATAAGGGGGCTTGTAAGCGAAAATTCGGCAAAGGCCATGGATAGTCTTAAGGTGATGGTGCCATTATCTTCAGCGACTTTGTCTACAACAAAGTCAATTTTCTTTTGAAAACTCATGAATCGCGCGGTATTCTTGGCAAACTTGCGGCATACCTGAAGAAGAACTGTGTAATCCACGAGTATGGCTTTATCCATCATTTTGTCATCGGATGCAGTAAAAGAGGTTTTGTAATTTTCAAGAGTCTTTTCAAGATCACACTTTAGTCTGTTAAGAAGATCCACAATATAGATGCGCAGAGGGTGAATATGAACATCTTTCATGTAGATCTGTCGGAGAGCCATTATGTCATCGATTGATTCATTCATGTTGCGGCCTGACCGCTCGATCATTGCAAGATTATCAGAGGTCTGATCCGGAGTAAGATTCTCCTCAAGTGTTATTCTTGCCAACTCCATGATGGAATATAGAGGGCCTCTTACTGAATTGTTCAGCTTTTCAAGTAGCATATCGCTATTTCTTAGTCTGGATACTAAAAGTGTTAACTCTTCATCATTGTTGATCATATCATGGCTCCTTATACTTTTATAAAGATATTATAAGGCTTTGAATGTACTAAGAAAAGGGGTAGAATAGTTTACAGGGAGGAGGTTTTCTATGAATAATCATTCAGAAGTTCGACCAGTAAAAGTTATTCCGCATTGCGTTGTGGGAATAGGTGCTTCTGCCGGAGGGCTGGAGGCTCTTCAGCAGTTTCTGACATTTCTCCCATCAAACACAGGCATGGCATTTGTAATAATCCAGCACCTTGCTCCAAATCACAAGAGTATGCTGGCAGATATTCTGGGTAAATACAGTGTGATGCCGGTTACTGAGATAGAGGACAATATGGAGGTGGAGCGAAACCACATCTATATGATCCCGCCCAAGTATAACGTTGAGATAAGTGATGGGCATCTTCAACTTAAACTGCAGAATTCTCAAGAGATAAGTCATCCCATTGACATCTTTTTCAGATCTCTGGCTGGGGCTTACATGAACAGGGCTGTGGCCGTTATTCTGTCTGGAACCGGGTCCGATGGCACCAATGGAATCCGGGCTATCAAGGAGCAGAATGGCATGATCATTGTCCAGTCTCCGGAGTCTGCCAAGTTTGATGGCATGCCCAGAAATGCCATTGGAACCGGGTTTGTTGATCTTGTGCTCAAGCCGGATTCCATTGCAAAAGAGCTGGATCACATATCAAGGTCTGTAATAGACGCTGAAGCCCAGCTTGGATCTACTGATGAGGACCTGCTTGCAAAGATCTTTTCCATCCTTAAAAATGTAACGAATATTAACTATGCATACTACAAGCAGACAACAATCCTTCGCAGAATTGAGAGAAGGCTTGTTGTCACACATAACAGGAATCTCAGGGAGTACGTGAACTACCTCAACAATAATCCGGAGGAAGCAAAGCTTCTGGCTAAAGAGGTTCTCATTGGTGTTACCAGCTTCTTCAGGGATCCGGATTACTTCGATGTACTGAAAGAGACTGTCATCAAAAAGCTTGTCAGCGGCCAGCATCCTGAGGATGAGATAAGGGTATGGGTTGCAGGGTGCTCAACAGGTGAGGAGGCCTATTCCGTTGCAATACTGTTTGCAGAGGTTATGGAGGAATTGTCTATTCACAGGGATGTCAAGATCTTTGCAACAGACCTTGACAGCGAATCCATAGCTACGGCTGTAAGGGGAGTTTACGGCAACAACATCATTGAGGATGTGACCGTGACGAGACTCTCAAAGTATTTCACCAGAAAGGGCAACAAGTACGTTATCCATCACGATATAAGAAAGATGATTATTTTTGCACAGCATAATGTATTTCAGGATCCGCCTTTCGGCAAGCTGGATCTGATATGCTGCAGAAATGTGCTCATATATTTCCAGACAGTGCTTCAGAGAAATCTCTTTGCCATTTTCCACATGGCCCTTTCTGACAGGGGATATCTATTCCTGGGCCGCTCGGAGTCTGTCATTGATTACTCGGATGTG
>CAMVRW010000320.1 GCA_947169985.1 uncultured Butyrivibrio sp.
GAAATTATTAGTCATGCATAAAGTCTTTTTCTCTAAGTATTATCATATCATTTTCGTCGTACCTTTTGCGAACTAAAACGTCAACCAAATGTCCGACGGTTCTCTTTTCCGCATAATATATAGCGTCGTCCACAATATCTTTTACCTCAGATACTGTTACGTCGTGGTCAAGAGTCTGTCTCTCGGAGATCCTTGTGTGAAGCGCCAGGATTCCAAGATTGTCGATGGCATATTCCTTTTCAAGAGCATACTGTCTTGCATAAGCAACAAGGGAGTCATCGTCTAAGGCTTCTATATCAACGCGAACATTGAAGCTCTGCTTAAGGGACGGATTCTTATCAAGGAATCTGTCCATATCCTCCTTGGTGTCTTCCATGACAATAACAAGGCCCTTATTCTCCTCCTGAAGGATCTTAAGGAGCTCACTTACTGTCTCCTGATCCAGGTCTGCTGCCCTCTGGATAATAAGTGCGCCGTTGGCAAGCTTGTCAAAGATTCCTGCTGTGCTCTTCTTGTTAAGAACATTGGCAGTGATCTTGGCTACCTTTCCGCTGAAGTTGGAATCTGATGCCTGCATGGCCTTTATAAGTCCCTTTGCCAGGTTGACAGTTCCAGCCCCCTCTTCACCGGTAACAACGGCATTTCCTGAAAACGGATCCATGCTAAGATTATCAATAGCGTTGATGATCTGTCTTCTGGATTTCTTATGATGTATATAAGGTCCAAAGAGCTCTTTCTCTTCAGGAGTCATGGTTCTTACGCGCTCCTCAAGCTCCCTGTTTCCAATGTGCTTCTTCTTGGCAGGTTTTTGCTGCTCAGGTTTTTGAGGTACAGGTGGTTTAACTGGTTCTCTCTTTTGATCCCTTGCCTCTTCTTCCTCATCATCGTCTTCATCAGAATCGTTTTCATCTGAGTCATCGCCTGAAGGAAACTCATTTACTGATTCTTCTGGAACTGACTCAGGTTCATTGGCCTCTTCTACGACCTCTGCTGTAGCCACCTCTGAAAGATCTGCTGTTGCAGAAAGGTCTGCTTCTTCAGCTGCTTCCTGCTCCTCTTCGACATCATCTGCTGCCTCATCAACTTCTGCTGCAGCTCTTGCAGCCTCAGTGATGTTCATTGTAATATCTCCTGCTGCCAAAGATTCAGCAACAGCCTTTAGACTCTCTGTCACTGCTCCGGCTTCTGCAGCAGTCATTTCGCCAAGGTCTTCGCTTTCCTCGCCTGTCCTGATCTCCTCATCTTTCAGATAGTCCTCAACAGATCTGGGCTGGGCTCCATCCTGTTCAATGACCTCATCGATGGCAGCATTGATTACGTCTTCTCTCTTAACGCTCCAGTCGCCTCTTCCGGAATATCTCTCATGACGATCCTTCTTGATGGCGTCAGTAATTGCTTTCTCAATCTTCTCCTGAAGACCTGACCTTGTCTTTACGTCAAAGTCAGCAAACATGTCCCCGGTTTCGTCAGCAACTCTCTTTTTAACAGATTCCAGCTGCTTCTGCTGCTGATTCTTCTTAAACTGTTCCCAGTTATCAAGGTACTCAGCGATGCTGATCTGTCCTGTGATCTGCTTTTCTACCTCAGGTTCAGGCTCAACTGCAAGGCTGATCTGTCCATCAGACTCCTGTGAGAGCATATTCTCAAAATGTGAATGCATCTGATAACTTGCATTTGGATGGATAACAGCGCCCGGAACCTCGTCCTCTAAAGGCTTCTCCTCATAAGAGAATGCCTTGAAAGGCTGGATAACAGGATTTGGCTCTTTCTCCTCGACCTCTTCAGCCTCTTCCTCAGAATCAACTGCTGTTGCCATAATAGCGGGCTCAGAGGGAGCCTCCATTACCTTTTCCTCACCAAGTATCGGGCCATTCCCGCCATACTTGATGTCTATGCCCATCTGGGGCTGTGTATCAAAGAAAACTTCCTGCATTCCTGCAGCTGCCATATCCTCAGTGGATGTTGATACAGGAGAATAAATGGTGGTCTCTGCCGGAACCTCCTCATGCTCTTCTTCCTGAATTGTAGCGTCCTCGGCTTCCAGCTCACCTGTATCCTCAAAGATCTCCTCTGTTATAGGCTGTACTCCACTTTGAACCGGCTCCTCCTGGGAAACAGGCTCAAATACCTTGGTGTCAGAATCATCTTCACCCAAAGCTTCCCTAAGGCTCTCTGCCAGGGACTCCTGAAGATTTACTGTGTTGAATGAACTAACGTCGTATGAAGGCTCTTTTATCTCACTGATATGAGGATATACGATCTCATCAGGATCTCTTTCTACCGGCGCTTCCTGCGCTGCTTCCTCATAAGGTTCCTCTTCTGCCTCAGGTGCTACTTCAGGCTCATTAGCAGCAAAAGAAACTTCTCCGGGAACAAACTCCCTGGTCTCATCCAGGTCTTCCTCTATCTCTTCGCCTCTTGCTCTGGCCTCATTGTAAGCAGCAATGTCAGCGTCAGTAACCGGTGGCATCTCTTTTGTAGGCTGCTTGATCTCAACGGTTCTGGTCTCATCCTTACCCACCTCATCCTTCTCATTGACAAAGGATGGATCAACCATTCCGCCGTGTTCCTGCTTATATCTGATATAACGATCCTTCTGCTCCGGTGAAAGGGGCTCGTGAAGCTGCTTCAGCTCCAGGGCCTTCATAACATATCTTCCCTCACCAAACCAAAGGAACATCTCGTCGCATTCTTCAATGCACTCTGTAGTAAGACCTACCCTGTGGTACAGATAGGCAAGCTCGTATGCCCATCTTTCACGGTAATCGTGCTTCTTAAACTCCTCAAGAACTGCAATCCTCTCTTCAAGGCTTACTTCCTGTGCCTCGTAGAGCTTGTACTGAAGGATGTATCTTCCTGTATCCCTGGGAGCAATCCTTACAAATTCCTTATAATACTCCACAGCCTGAACAAACTCGCCCATCTTGATTGCCAGTTCGCATAATGAATATACAATAGGACGGCTTGTAGGGTGTCTGTCATAAGCCATAAGAAGAACGTCTTTACTCTCCGTATAGCGTCTGTTTATCTTATACAGGTCACTGATGG
>CAMVRW010000321.1 GCA_947169985.1 uncultured Butyrivibrio sp.
GGCGAGCCCAAGGTTGAGAGAGAATCATTTACAAGCTTTCCTGATGGGAAGTGAGATTTAGCATGACAAGGGGGATTTATGAGCAGATTAAAAGAACTGAGAAAGTACATTGATAGGAAGCTTAACAAGATGGAAGATGAAGATAAAAGGACCAGTGCGATAGCGCATCTTTACGGAGTTTCTCTTGCTGCGCAGATGATAGCGAAGAAAAGAGGTCTGGATCCGGAGCTTGCAGCAATGGCAGCAATGCTTCATGACATGTATGCCTACAAGACTGGATCATATGATGACCATGCGCATCTTGGTGCTGATTATGCCAGGAAGATCCTAACAAAGCTGGAACTCACAACACCTGAGGAAACGGATATTATCTGTTCAGCGATTTATCACCATGATGACAAGCTGACAGTAGACAGCCCCATGGATGAAGTGCTCAAGGATGCAGATGTTATCCACCATTGCGTGAACGACCTGTCAAAGCCAATCAAAGAAAAAGAGCAGGCAAGGTTCGACAGTTTGATGAAGGAATTTGGAGTGACAAAATAAGATGGACGAGAGGCTTAAGAAACAGCTTGATTTTTTTAGAGATTGTATTATAATAATGATTGCGTACAATTAAACGTGACAAAACACAAATGACGAGCAGGAGGTAATTGAGTTGAGAAATCAGAGTTTATTAGTAGCATTTGCTTTTTTATTTGGAATCATGGTTGGAATTCATAGAAGAGTTATTAAGTCTGTTATTACAGGTAGTCCAATGCCTGAAGCTCCTGCGAGTCATTTTTGGGTAAAGAACTGCCACGAGAAAGGGGAGTAACAATGGAATTCAAAGACGTAGTAAAGAATCGTTATTCATGCAAAAAGTACAGCGAGAGAAGAGTGGACAGGGCAAGGCTCAATGAGATCCTTGAGGCTGGGCGCATGGCACCTACAGCTAAGAATCTTCAGGAGCAACACATCTATGTTGTTGAGTCAGAAGAGAATCTTGCTAAGATCGATAAGGCAACACCTTGTCGTTATGGCGCACCTACAGTACTGGTTGTTGCTTTTGATAAGAACAATGTATTCACATATCCTGGTGGAAAAAGAGATTCCGGTGTTGAGGATGCTTCTATCGTTGCAACCCACCTGATGCTTGCTGCAGCGAACGAAGGCGTAGACAGCTGCTGGCTGAATTTCTTTGATCCGGATGCGCTTGCCAAAGACCTTGGCCTTCCGGAAAATGAAGAGATTCTGATGCTTCTGGATCTTGGCTACGCTGCAGAAGGAGCTGGTCCACTTGATAATCACAACAGTAGAAAAGAACTGTCAGAGACAGTAAACTATATTTAACACACAGATGCCATGTTTCGGTTTCAAATTGCCGTCACATGGCATTTTTTAATGTGCGTGAATATAGTAAAATTGAAAGTGGATGCATTGCTGTAAATGCGTTTGGGGGTAAACATGAGGGGAGAAAGAATAAGAACGATGGAACTATATAACGGAAGACCGGAAAACACTGGGGACAGGCTTCCCAGAGAGATTAGAGTCTATGATCTTTTGGACAGCCTGGGAATAGAATATAAGAGAGTAGATCATGAGCCGGCTATGACGATGGAGGCCTGTGAAGCAGTAGATGTGGCTCTTGGGACACTGATGTGCAAAAATCTCTTTTTATGCAATAGGCAGAAAACAGCGTTTTACCTGCTTTTGATGCCTGGAGATAAGAAATTTAAAACAAAGGAACTGTCCAGTCAGATAAATTCTGCCAGGCTCTCTTTTGCGGAAGCTGAAGACATGCTGAAGTACCTGGATATCGAACCCGGGGCGGTAAGCGTGATGGGCCTTATGAATGACAAGGACCATGGCGTGAGGCTTCTCGTAGATGAAGATGTTAAGGCGGGAGAGTACATAGGTTGCCATCCTTGCGTTAACACTTCCAGCCTGAAGATAAAGACAGCAGATGTTTTTGAGAAGTTTTTGCCGGCAGTTGGCCATGAGGCTGAGATTGTTCATCTTGTGGGTGAATGTAATGAAAAAACTAAGGATAACTTTTAACTCCCCGGTGGTACTGGGATTCATATTCATAAGTCTTGCGGTACTACTTCTGGGAATTGTTACCGCAGGAACCAGCAATGAGCTTTTGTTCCTGACCTACCATTCGTCACTGACCAATCCCTTGACCTATGTGAGGTTCTTTACTCACGTGCTGGGACATGGTGGATGGGCTCATTACATTGGAAACGCATCGTATATTCTTTTGCTGGGACCAATGCTTGAAGAAAAATATGGTTCAAAGAGAATACTTCAGGTAATCCTGATCACGGCTGTGGTTACAGGAGTAATGAACTATCTCCTGTTCTGGAACGTGGCCCTTTGCGGAGCCAGTGGAGTAGTCTTTGCCTTTATTCTTCTGACATCCTTTACCAGCTTTAAGAATGGCGAGATCCCACTGACCTTCATCCTGGTTGCCATTGTATTCATTGGGCAGCAGGTCTATGAGGGAGTATTCCTGGAGGACGATATTTCAAATATGTCTCATATCCTGGGCGGTATAGTAGGTGCTATAGTGGGCTATAAACTTAATAAAAAGTGACCAAAGGAGAAAATCTATGGCAGCATTTGACAGAGTATCCTCCGGAATACCGGAGATGGACACGGCGCTGGATAACATCAGGCTTGGCGACAATGTAGTGTTCAGGGTTTCCAACTTGTCTGAGTTCAAGCTTTTTGTGGATCCCTACATAGGACAGGCCAAACGGGATAAAAGAAATATCATCTATTTCCGGTTTGCCAGTCATGAGCCACTGGTTGATGACTGCCCGGAAGTAAAGACCTATCCGGTTCCGCTAACCCACCGGTTTGAAACCTTTACAATGGATATCCACAACATAATAGAGAAAGAGGGCAAGGACGCTTTCTACGTTTTTGATTGTCTGTCGGAACTTCAGATCCGATGGGCTACTGATCTTATGATGGGCATTTTTTTCAGAGTCACCTGTCCTTTTCTGTTTATTCTTGATACAGTCGCATTCTTCCCGATCAT
>CAMVRW010000322.1 GCA_947169985.1 uncultured Butyrivibrio sp.
AGCGGCAGACGGAAAAATAGATTTTAAAGACAGGACAAGGAACATCTACAACCTTATAAGAGGTGTGGCAGCTCCTTTCCCCGGTGCCTTCTGCTATGCGGATACTGAGGATGATGCCCACAAGGTAACTGTGTGGCAGGCGCATCCTTTTGATGAGATGATCGATTTCTCCGGATATGCACCGGGAGAAATCGCAGATATTTTTGACGGAAAGCTTGTGGTCAGGACTGTAGACGGATCACTTCTTATTGATAGATATGAGTGTGAGACCACACTCACTAAAGGAATGGTACTTAAGTAATATGGAAAGCATTGCGTTTCACTTAAAC
This sequence comes from uncultured Butyrivibrio sp., assembly GCA_947169985.1. Classification (GTDB taxonomy): domain Bacteria; phylum Bacillota; class Clostridia; order Lachnospirales; family Lachnospiraceae; genus Butyrivibrio. The sequence continues at coordinate 330 of CAMVRW010000322.1, forward strand.
TGCCTGGTAAAGGGTGGAGCAGAGAGGGTTGTTTCTAACCTTGCAAACCAGTTTGCCAGCGAAGGAATTAAAGTTTATGTGGCCACAGAGTGGCAGGATGAGGATGAGTTTCAGCTGGATGAGAGGGTGACCAGAGTCCATGTGGGGCTTCGTCCCGAGGATGAAAAGAAAAATCGTATAACTAAATTTTTCCTGAGGATAAAATACCTGAAGGAATTTATAAAGGAATATCATCCACAGGTTCTTGTGGCCTTTGCCCAGAGAGCTAATTACAGGGCTCTGATGGCAGCAGGAAACAGCGATATCCCTGTCGTTATCTCCATAAGGACAGATCCGGTGGGACATTACGATGCATTTTCTGACAAGGTACAGATAAAGTGGCTCTTCCCTAAGGCAGCCGGATGTGTGTTCCAGACAACGGGCCAGAAGGAATTCTTTAAGCCATATCTTCAGGAGAATTCCACAATAATACTAAACCCCGTTAATCCTAAATACTTCGGCCTTAAAAAGCCTGAGAAGAGGGAAAAGGTTGTAATGCATCACGCAAGGCTTGTGGACTTCAAAAACCAGCCGCTTCTTTGTGAAGCCTTCGTGGAGGTTCATAAAAAACATCCGGATTATGTGCTTAAGATCTTTGGCCCTGATTCCTTTGACGGGACAAAAGAGATACTGGAAAAGATAATAGCCGATAATCACGCGGAAGACTATATCCTTCTTATGGGAGGATCGGACGAACTTGAAAAAGAGATCCCTAAGGGGGCAGTTTATGCCTTTACTTCAGACTGGGAGGGACTTCCCAATTCCCTTCTTGAAGCCATGGCCATGGGAATGCCAATAGTGGCAACAGACTGTCCCTGCGGAGGACCTAAGACCGTCATGACTGACGGCAAGAACGGACTTCTGATTCCAATAAAGGACAAGGAAGCACTGGTGGCAGGCCTTAACAGACTTATAGAGGATCCTGAGCTTGCTGAAAGGCTGGGGGATGAAGCGGCCAAGATAGAAGAGATCACCAATGCTCAGGCTATATTTGTCCAGTGGAGAGATTACCTGGACAAGGTAATAGCTGATTTTAAGAAAAAGAAATAAGAGAGGACAAGCATATGTTTTCATTTGATGATTACAGACAGATAATAAAGCTCATTAAGGAAACAGGCAGATATGCCACTACCTATGAAGAGGCAAGGAACATGGATGAGTTCATCATCATGCGTCATGATGTTGAGTACTCCGTAGAGAGAGCCTATGCCCTTTCAAAGGTTGAGGAGAGCATGGACTTCAGATCAACCTTCTTCTTCCAGTGGACCAACAACTCCTACAATATCCTCTCAAGAAAGAACAGAGACATACTTACAGATATGCACGAGAGAGGTCAGAATATCGGTCTTCACTTTGCCCTTAACGGAATGACCGACATGAGACTTATCCGTGACAGGATAAAGCAGGAGATTGATATGCTCAGCAACATGCTTGGATTTGAGATCACCTCTTTTTCCATTCACAGACCATCTCCCAGTGTTCTTGCAGAGAACATTAAGCTCAACGGGATAATCAATGCCTATCAGGACGAGTTCTTCTCTTTTGATCCAAAGGCTACTCCCGAGTCAAAGCTTGAGATAAAGTACATGTCAGATGCTAACCACATCTGGAGATATGGTTATCCTGATGAGGAGACCTTAAATAGTCACGATAAGATCCAGATCCTGACCCATCCTTTCGCATGGACAAAGAAGGGATACGACAATCTGGAAAACTACAAGACTCTTGTAAATGAGAAATATGTGGAACTGATTGATTCCATTGACAATGAATGTAAGGACTTTGGTCCTCTTAGAGACAACTTTGAGAAGCTCCCTATTGAGATGTGAGGCTAAATTGTAGATGTGCGGAATTTGCGGATACGTATCAAAAAAGAGAATAACCACTGATGAGCTTCGCATCATGAATGACACCATGTATCACAGAGGGCCTGACGACAGCGGAGTTGAGATCTTTGAGGGGACTGATGACTACTGCATCGGCCTTGCTCAGAGAAGACTTGCTATCCTTGATCTTTCCCCATTGGGACATCAGCCTATGCATTCGGAGAACGGAAGGATTTCCGTTGTTTTTAACGGCGAGATCTACAACTTCCTTGAACTTAAGGAAGAGCTTTCCGATTATCACTTTAAGTCTACCTGCGATACAGAGGTTTTGATCGCTGCTTACCTTAAATGGGGCATTGATATGGTGGACCACATTCATGGAATGTTTGCCATTGCCCTTTATGACAGGGAGAGCGAGGATGTTTTCCTGATCCGTGACAGGATTGGAAAAAAGCCTTTGTTTTACTGGATTGATGGAAAGAACATCGTCTTTGCCTCTGAGCTTAAGCCCATTTTGAAGTGCCCTGGATTTAAGCCTGAGATTAGAAGGCAGCTTCTTCCAAGGTATCTGTATCAGCAGTATATTTCTGCTCCGGAGTCAATTTTTACAGATGTTTACAAGCTTGAAGCCGGAAGCGTTCTTAAGTTCCACAACGGAGAAATAAAGAAGTGGAAGTACTGGAATATCAGGGATGTGTATGCCAAGATGAGTCAGGATCCTGTAAGGAGCTACGAGGAGGCCAAGGAGGGGCTTAAGACCCGCCTTAAGAACTCGGTAGTATCCAGGATGATCGCCGACGTTCCTCTTGGAACCT